>CALWMT010000103.1 GCA_944382045.1 uncultured Enterocloster sp.
AAGGGCAATGAGATGATCGGCGGCCTGGTTCTGGGATACTTTGCGGAGGGCTTTTACCAGCTTTTGTTCCTCTTTATCTTTGGCGGCGTGATTCCTATGCACAATTCCACCCTGATGATTGCCACGGGGGTGGGCGTGAAGAACACCATTGATCTGAGCGGAACGGTAAAATATGCATTGGACACCATTTCGATGCTGACCATTATCGAGGTGGGATTCTACCTTGTGGTGCTAGGCATTGTGGTTTCGACGATTTTTAAGCTGGCGAAGAAGCAGGCTGTGGAATGGAAATCCGTCCTGGGCAGGCTGATCGCGGCTGCGGTGCTCTACGCGCTCACCTACATCGGTCCGGTGGAGCAGTTTTTGGCGGCGGATCGGCTGCTGCTGCTCTCCGCTGTAGAGATTGCCTGTCTGGTCATGGTTCTTTGGCAGATCTATGGGTTTGTAAGCTGGAAGCGGAGGGAGCAGGCCATAAGGATGGAGGATGGCGGCACGCGGGAGCTGGTCCACCATCCGTTCCCCAGGGAGCGGGCCATCGGCACTATTTTGGCGGCTGCAGTGATCTACGGGCTGACCTATGTGCCGGCTATTTACGATATTTTGATTGCGGTGCGTCTTCCGGTGATGACCTTCCTGTGCATCGGCGGCCTATGCGTATTTAACAATCTTCTCATGCACACACGGCTGGGGCAGAACATGCGGACTGTGGGACAGAGCCGGGCGGTAGCCAACGCGGCGGGCATCAATGTGGACAGGACGCGTATCATTGCCATGATTTTTTCCACCGTGCTGGCCAGCTGGGGCCAGTTAATCTTCCTGCAGAATGTGGGTACGCTGTCCACCTACGGGGCACATACCCAGGTGGGCCAATTTGCCATCGCGGCTCTCTTGGTGGGAGGCGCCTCTGTGCAGAAGGCCAACAATAAGCAGGCCCTGCTGGGAATCGTGCTTTTCCATACGCTGTTCATCGTGTCGCCTCTGGCGGGCAAGGAGCTCTTCGGAGATGCAGTGATCGGCGAGTATTTCCGGGTGTTTGTGTCCTACGGCGTTATCGCTATGGCACTGGCCATGCATGCCTGGAAAAAGGCGGTTCCGGCAGCCAAGGAGAAGGATAAAGGGGATAAGAAGGCTGCGGCTGCGGTGGAGTAAGAGACGATGAAGATTATAGACGCACATCTGCATTTTCGCCCCGGAGAGAGGGAATATTTTAATCAGATCGCTATAGCGGCTGGCCATGAGAACACGGAGGCCCACCTGCGGCAGGAATACGCCAGGCTGGGAATCGTGGGCGGTGTGGTCATGGGAAATGGAGGCGTGTCCCTGGAGGGGCACGCCCATTATCCGTCCTATCTGCGCTACTGCGTGGGCCTGGACAGCAAGTATCTGCGGGACAGCGGGGGGAGCCTTCCCGCCTCTGTCTGGGATCAGGTGGAGCAGCACCTGCAGCGGAAAAATTGCGTGGGCATCAAGCTGTACCCCGGTTATAATCCCTGGTACATTACCGATCCCATGTACGGCCCCTGCTATGAGCTGGCAGCGGCCTACGGGAAGCCGGTGGCTGTGCACACCGGGGAGACCGCCGGGACGGGGGCTGTGCTGAAATACAGCCATCCGCTGACCATCGACGAGGCGGCTGTTCTTCACCCTGGGGTACGCTTTGTCATGTGCCATTTTGGAAATCCCTGGCTTCCGGACGCCGCCTGTACGGTGCGCAAGAATGAGAATGTGTCTGCAGATCTCTCCGGCCTTTTGGAGGGAAGGATTGTGGTGGATACATTTTTTAAGGAGCAGAAGGGGTATACAGAGTATCTGAGAACCTGGATCAGCTACATGGGGGACTACAGCAGGCTGATGTACGGCACGGACTGGCCCTTAGCCAATCTGGAGGACTACATACGGTTTACAGAGCGCCTGATCCCGGAAAGGCACTGGGAGGCGGTGTTTGCGGGGAATGCGGAGCGGATCTATAAAGGTTCCTGGCTGCCATGAGGGATGCAGGCGGCCTGCAGAAGGCCGGGAATTTTTTCTTGTCATCTGGTAAATTGTGTACTATAATAGGCGGAAACGGCGAAAGCGGGATTTGGCAGAAGATGTCCGCCGCCTGAACTGTTACTTTACAGGAGACAAGGGACAATGACAGGATTCGGGACAATGGTAAATGCAGCCGCCATCCTATTGGGAAGCACCGTGGGACTGCTCCTAAAGGGCGGACTTCCAAAGCGGCTCCAGGATATTATCACCAGCGCTGTGGGGCTCTGCGTGATTTTTGTGGGGGCTTCAGGGGCCCTTGCCGGGCTGCTGGCAGTGTCAGGGGATGGACTTGAGACAAGGGACACCATGATGATGATTTTTTCCATGGCAGCCGGGGCAGCCCTGGGGGAGTGGATGGATATTGAGCGCAGGCTGGAGGGCCTGGGTGCGTGGTGCCGGACGCGAATCCCCGCAGGACATGCCGGGGCGGGCTTTGTGGATGCCTTTGTGACCAGCTCCCTTCTCTTCTGTGTGGGTGCCATGGCCATTGTGGGCTCCCTGGAGGACGGACTGAGCCACAATTATTCTACCCTTTTTGCCAAGTCCGTGATGGACGGCATCATGGCGGCAGTGTTTGCTGCGGCTATGGGGATTGGGACCATGTTTTCTGTTATTCCTGTGGTGATTTATCAGGGAAGCATCACCCTGCTGGCGGGGGCCCTGCGGCCCTTTCTCACGGAGCTCATGATCAGCCGCATGTCCTGTGTGGGCTCCATACTGATATTTGCCCTGGGGCTCAATCTGGCCATTGGCACGAGGATAAAGATAGGAAATATGCTTCCGGCGGCTTTTCTGCCGGTGTTTTTTTGTATGCTCGGGTTTTAGAGCGTGTTGGAAGCCTGCGGCGGGCGGACATTTTTTTACGGCTTTTTACAGTGGAATAGGGAGGAATAAGAGATGGAATTTGCAAAGAGGATGGACTGCTTCGGAGAGGGAATTTTTTCAAAGCTGGCGGAGATACGAAGGAGAAAGGAAGCGGCTGGTGAGGAGGTCATTGACCTGAGCATCGGCGCGCCCAATATTCCTCCGGCGCCCCACGTGATGCAGGCGCTGTGCGAGGCGGCGGCGGACCCGGCCAGCTATGTGTACGCCATAAGCGATAAACGGGAGCTTCTTGAGGCAGTGGCAGCCTGGTATAAGCGGCGCTACGGGGTGGAGCTTGACCCGGAGCGGGAGATCTGCTCCCTCTTAGGCTCCCAGGAGGGGCTTTCCCACATTGCGCTCTCCATCGCGGATCCGGGGGATGTGGTTCTGGCTCCGGATCCCTGCTATCCGGTGTTCGCGGACGGCCCGAGAATCGCGGGGGCGGATATTTACTACATGCCCCAGAAGAAGGAGAACGGCTGGGTGATCCGCCTCTCCGACATCCCCGAGGATGTGGCCCGCCGGGCCAAGCTCATGGTGGTCTCCTATCCCAACAATCCCACGGCGGTTATGGCGCCGGAGAGCTTTTATGAGGAGCTGGTGGCCTTTGCCAAAAAGTATGATGTGATTGTGCTCCACGACAATGCCTACAGCGAGCTGGTGTTTGACGGCAAGACCTGCGGAAGCTTTCTGGCATATCCCGGGGCCAAGGAGGTGGGAGTGGAGTTCAACTCCCTCTCGAAGACCTATGGCCTGGCGGGCGCCCGGATCGGCTTCTGCCTGGGAAATGCCCAGGTGGTGGCGAAGTTAAAGCTTCTCAAGTCCAACATGGATTACGGCATGTTCCTGCCCCTGCAGAGGGCGGCCATTGCGGCCATCACAGGGGATCAGTCCTGCGTGGCCTCCACCCGCAGGGCTTACGAGGAGCGGCGCAACGCCCTGTGCGACGGCTTTACCTCCATCGGCTGGAGGATGGACCGGCCGGAGGCCACCATGTTTGTGTGGGCGGCTATCCCGGCGGCCTATAGGAGCTCCGAGGAGTTTGTGATGGAGCTGGTGGAGAAGGCCGGCGTGATCGTGACTCCGGGAAGCGCCTTCGGGCCCTCCGGCGAGGGGTATGTGCGGCTGGCGCTGGTGCAGGATCGGGAGGCCCTGGACCGGGCCATTGCGGCGGTGAAGCGCAGCGGGGTTCTGGGATGAAAGGGGAGAATGCCCGGCGGGGAGCGGCCCGGCCCGGGAATGCCCGGCAGATCCTCTGGTGGATCGTGCTGCTTGTGTATGTGTGCGTTATCTACGGCCATTCCCTGACGCCTGCGGATCTGTCCTCCCAGGAGAGCGGCGCTGTGCTGGGGCTCTGCCGGTCGGTGCTGGAGGGCCTGGGATTGGAATCCGCATGGCTCACGGAGCATCTGGTGAGGAAGACAGCTCACTTTGCGGAGTATGCGGGGCTGGGGGTGCTGCTGGCTGTTAATTTCCGGCCCTGGAGAGGGCCTGCGCCCGGCGGTTTCTGGCCGCGCGTCCGGGGGGCCCTGGAGCTTGCCCTGGCGGTTCCCCTTGTGGACGAGACAATACAGCTTTTTGTGGAGGGCCGCTCCGGGCAGATAAGCGATGTGTGGCTGGACCTGGCGGGTGCTTTATGCGGGCTGGGGGCGGCCTGCCTGCTCGGTCTGCGGCTCAGAGGGAGGGAGCTTTCATGAATTACGCGATACGCCTGGCCTACGACGGGACCCGGTACAATGGCTGGCAGAGGCAGGGAAATACGGATCGGACCATCCAGGGAAAGCTGGAGGCGGTTCTCACAGAGCTGGCCGGCGGGCCTGTGGAGGTTCAGGGCTCCGGACGGACGGACCGGGGGGTTCACGCGGAGGGCCAGACGGCCAATTTCCGGCTTCCCGCAGACCGGGATCCCGGTACGGTGATGGAGTACTTAAACCGCTATCTGCCGGAGGACATCCAGGTGCTTTCCTGCGCCCGAGCGCCGGAGGCCTTTCACAGCCGGCTGAGCGCTGTCAGAAAGACCTACCGGTATCAGATTGAGATGGGGCCCCGGCGGAATGTGTTTCAGAGAAATTATTATTACGGCCTGGGGTGCGGCCTGGACTTAGAGCGGATGCGGGCCGGAGCCGTGCATCTGATAGGAACCCATGATTTTAGGAGCTTCTGCGGAAACCCGCGGATGAAGAAGTCCTGCGTGCGGACCATTGAGGCCATTGATTTTGCGGGGCCTAAGGGAGCGGCGGCGGGCTGCGGCCTGACCGGCACCCAGCTTTTTATTTTATACAGGGGAAATGGATTCCTCCAGCAGATGGTGCGCATCCTGACCGGCACGCTGATTGAGGTGGGGCTAGGGAAGCGGGAGCCGGAGAGCCTGGAGGCGGTTTTGAGGGCCAGGGATCGGCAGGCCGCAGGATTTACGGCGCCGGCTCAGGGCTTATTTCTTGTGAATGTGGAGTACGGTGAGGAATATGACGGAATTTTTAGTGAAGCGCTTTGTAAAGAATTATGACAGGGTGGAGGAGGCCCAGGTGCGGACCGCCTACGGGGCCATGGCCAGCATGGTGGGCATTGGGTGCAACATCCTCCTGTTTCTGGCGAAGATGGCCATCGGCCTTCTGGCCAACAGTATCTCCGTGATGGCGGACGCCTTCAACAACCTGTCGGACGCGGCCTCCTCCATTGTGGGCTTTGTGGGGGTGAAGATGGCCCAGAAGCCGGCGGATGACGACCATCCCTTCGGCCACGGGCGGATTGAATACATAGCGGCCTTTATCGTGGCGTTTTTGGTCCTCCAGGTGGGATTTTCCCTCTTTACAGGCTCTGTGGAGAAGCTTTTTCACCCGGATGACCTCACCTTTAAATGGGTGTCCGTCCTGGTGCTGGGCCTGTCCGTGGGAGTGAAGCTGTGGCTCTCCCTCTTTAACCGGAGGCTCGGGAAGCGCATCAACTCCAAGGTGATGCTAGCCACCTCAGCGGACGCCCTGGGGGATGCGGCGGCCACCTCGGCGGCTATTTTTTCCATGCTGGTGTACGGGATTTTCGGGTGGAACATCGACGCGGTGGTGGGCCTGGCGGTTTCCGTGGTGGTTATGCTGGCGGGCATCAATATCGCGAGGGACACCCTGGCCCCCCTTATCGGGGAGGCCATTGACCCGGAGCTCTACGAGCAGATCACCAATTTCGTGGAGGGCTTTGACGGGATTGTGGGAACCCATGACCTGATTGTGCACAATTACGGCCCCTCCAAGAGCATGGCCTCCATCCACGCGGAGGTGCCCAATGACTGCGATCTGGAGGAAACCCACGAGATCATCGACCGGATCGAGCGGGAGGCGGCCCGGCGCTTCGGCCTGCTCCTTGTCATCCATATGGATCCGGTGGAGACCCACGACCAGAGGGTGCTTGAGTTCAAGGCCATGGTGGAGGATGTGATTGAAAAAATGGACAGCCGCCTGAGCATTCACGATTTCCGCATGGTGGACGGCAGGGAAAATATTAACCTGATTTTCGATTTGGTGGCTCCGCGGGAATATAAAGGGGCGGATGTGGGCAAGCTGAAGGCAGAGGTCAGCAGCCAGGTGCGCCGGAGGGATAAGCGCTGTATCTGCGTGATTACGGTGGAGAACAGCTTTCTGTCGGAAAATCACCACGAGAAGTAACAGTTCAGACTGCTGCCATGAGAAATAGGCTTAGGCTTCCCCGCACCGGAAGGCCTGGGATGCGAAAGGTGCGGGTGCGCCCTGCCGGAAAGAGGTGCGGGATGGGACATGCTCAGGTATATGAAAAGGATACGGCGGCGGAGCGCCGCCGGGAGGCGCTCATAAGGGCCGTGGGACAGGGGGACCGGGATGCATTTTACCGGCTTTACCAGGACACGGCCCGTTCTCTTTACAGCTATATTCTCTCCCTCACAGGGAATCCCCAGGAGGCGGAGGATGTGATGCAGGAGACATATCTGACCCTCTGGACCAGGGCGGCCTCCTACGTGCCCCAGGGCAAGCCCATGGCCTGGCTCTTCACGATTGCAAAAAATCTGTGCTTCATGCGCTTTCGGGAGAGGAAGAATCAGGCGGACGTGGGCCTAGAGGAGTGGGAGAGCCGGGAGGAGGGGGCCTGCTGGGAGCCTCTGGAGCAGGCGGCTGAGCGCAGGGTCCTGCTGGACGCCCTGGGACGCATCGGCGCGAAGGAGCGCCAGATTGTGCTGCTTCACGCTGCCGCAGGCATGAAGCATAGGGAGGTGGCCCGGACGCTCAAGATGCCCTTGTCCACAGAGCTCTCCAAATACAACCGCTCCATGAAGAAGCTGCAGGGGATATTGGCGGAGATGGGGGAGGGGATGGATTAAGCCCAGCCTTCCGCGGCTGCTGCTAATTTTTAAAAAACTGGGCAGATTTTCCTTGACGGAATCAAGATTCTGTTGTAGAATAATATCCGTTGCATCAATGGGCTATCGCCAAAGGGTAAGGCAACGGACTCTGACTCCGTCATTTTCAAGGTTCGAATCCTTGTAGCCCAGCTGAAAAAGCCTGTAATTCCTTGATGAAAAGGGAGTTACAGGCTTTTTTGCTGTGCTCATGGCTGTGCGGGCATGCCAGGCTCATCACGAAATTCCGCCCGGTGCAGAAATGTCCACCCGGAGATGCAGGCCACACATATGACCCAGGTGACCGGCTCACAGATGCACACGGCGAGGTAGCCCCACACAGGGACGGCAAAAAAGGCGAAAATGACCTTGCCGGCCAGCTCCAGCGTACTGCAGAACAGAGGCATGAAGGGCTGCCCCATGCCCTGGAGCGTGTTTCGCAGGATCACAAGGACTGCCATGGGCGGCATGAGAGGAATGCTGATGTGCAGATACAGCTCGGCACTCCGGACAACCTCCTGGCTGCTGGTTCCGGTGATCAGGCGGATGGCGCTGTCAGCAAAGGCAAAGGTGATGACTACCGCTGTGATCCACCAGAAGGTGTAGAGGAACAGGGTGGTGCGGATTCCCTCTGCGATCCGCCGCCGCTTGCGGGCACCGTAATTTTGGCTGGCATAGGTGGCCATGCTGGTGCTTAAGGCTGCTCCGGGCAGGTAAAACAGCTCTGCCAGGCGCCGGGCAGCCACCTGGGCGGCGATGTAGGTCTCCCCCAGGGCATTGATGCTGCTCTGAAGCGTCACACTGCCGATGTTGTAGATCGTGCCCATCAGCGCCATGCTGAGTCCGGTGGTGAGCATCTCGAGGACGAATTTTGGTGAAGCCTGCCACTGCCTTCTGCCGAAGCGCAGCCAGGCATAGCAGCGGATGATATAGAGGAGGCCCAGGACAGCGCTGATTCCCTGGGACAGCACGGTGGCCACGGCTGCGCCCCGGACTCCCATGCCTAACGGCCCCATAAACCAGATGTCCAGGCCGATATTTAAGAGGCTGCTGAACAAAAGCAGCAGAAGGGGCGTGACGCTGTTGCCCACGGACCGGAGCAGGCCGGCCTCCAGGTTGTAGGCCATGGTCAGCGGGATTCCCGCAAGAATTACGGTCAGATATTCCATGGCGCCGTCCATGATTTGCGGGGGAACCTGCAGAAGGATCAGCAGGGGGTACCGGAGCGCCAGAAAGCCTGCTGTCCGGAGCA
>CALWMT010000104.1 GCA_944382045.1 uncultured Enterocloster sp.
AATCTTGCTGGCCTCCTCCCTTGTATAGGCCCGCTCCTCCAATTCAAGCTCCATGGTGAGCCTCTCTTCCCCGACCCCCTCCACGGTAAGCTCATAGGCCGCTGCTCCCTGTCCTCTGGAATTTCTGGAAAGCTCATTTCCATTGAGCAGCACGCTCCGCGCAGAGGCCTGGGAGGCAATTCCCAAGGCCAGCCCCGCTCCCACGCAGGCTAGCTGGCGGCCCCGAAGTCCGCGCAGACGCTCAAGGCCCTTGCGCAGTGCCGCGGGCAGATACATATGCCGCTTTCTCACATTTCTCTCCCCCTCTACACCTCAATGGCAAGAATCCGTTTCGCCAAAAGTACTGCGGCCCCGTATAGCACAAGGCATATGGTCATGACGATGCGCCCGCTCCATAAGCTGTACATCTGCCGAAAAAAGCCCGGGGAGGTGAGATCGATGTAGAGCACAACTCCAAAGGGAACCGCGTTCATAATTTTCTGCTCAAAGACCCGGGAGGCCGTCATGGTATGAATCTCCTCCTGTACCTGCATCTTGTCCCGAATGATTCCGGCTGTATGGCCGATAATCTCCACCAGCTCCCCGCCGCTGCGGCGGGCAGCCGCCAAAACCTGGGCAAAGCTGTCCGCCTCCTGGGAGCCGCTGCGCCTTCCAAAATCCATAAACAGCTTCTCCACCGGCTGATTCATCCTTGCCCCCGCTGCAATTCGATCAAATTCTCCCGCAATCATGGACTGCCTTCCGTACAGCGCTGCCAGCTCCGCCGCACTCATCGCCAGCGCGTTTTCCAGAGAATATCCTGCGGAAAGAAAGGATGCAAGGACAGAGATCCCCTCTTTGAACTGGAGATTGAGCCTTTCTGTCCTTTCCCGCTGCAGATCTCTCCTCCTGTAAAGGGGATACAAAAGTCCCAGAGGCGCCATAACCGCAAATACCGCCAGGCTCCGGTAAAAGACATAGGCCGCCAGTGCACAGAAGGCGATCCCCTCCCCTCCATAGAGAACCCATTCCCGGGGAGAAAGCCGATAAATCCGGTAGTCCATGGGAGGCGCATTCGCCCGGCTGCCCGCGGGACTGGGCAGTCCTGCACCTGCCGCTATAGCAGCCCTCTCTCCTTGCGGAGGCCTATGCCTTCCTCCTCTGAAAATCCCCTGTATTTCCAGGTGCCGTGCTCTAACACCGTGCCTTTCCCGTCCATTTTCCCGTTCCTTCAAGCCTCCCTGCATCCTGGCAGAAGGTGTAGACCGGTTCCATCTCCACTTCTCCATTCCTATATCCCCCTATTCTCATCACAGAAAGCACTCTCCTGGTTCCGTCCTTCAGCCGTCCCAGATGGACCATCACATCCAAGGCGGACGCAATCTGGCTGCGTATGGCCTCCAGCGGCAGATCCGCTGCCATGAGCACCATGGTTTCCAGTCTGCTGATCATATCCCTCGGACTGTTGCCGTGTCCTGTGGAGAGGGAGCCAGGATGCCCTGTATTCATGGCCTGGAGCATATCCAGGGCCTCCTTTCCGCGGACCTCTCCCACGATAATCCTGCTCGGATTCATGCGAAGGGACGCCCGTATAAGCTGGCTCATGGTGATCTCCCCCTCTCCCTCTGTGTTGGCATTGCGGGTCTCCAGCCGCACCAGATTGGGAACCTGGGTAATCTGCAGCTCTGCGGAATCCTCGATGGTAATCACCCGCTCCTGAGGAGAAATAAAGGCGGAGAGCGCATTTAAAAAGGTGGTTTTGCCTGAGTTGGTTCCGCCGCTGATGAACAGGTTATGCTTCTCCTCCACCAGACCCTTGAGAAAGGCTGCTGCCTCCTCGGTCAGCGCTCCAAAGGCAATCAGCTTCTCCATCGTGATGGGCTCTGGAAACTTTCGGATCGTCACCGCCGGACCGTCCAGAGCTACCGGCGGAAGAACCACATGCACCCGGGAGCCATCCTCGAGCCTGGCGTCCACGATGGGAGATGACACATTGACCACCCGATTCACCCGGCTGACAATCTGCTGAATAATATCCTCCAGCTGCTCCGGCTTCTCAAACCGCCGCTCCCACAGGCGCACGCTCCCGTCCTGCTCAATAAAAATTTTCCCCGCTCCATTGATCATGATCTCCGTCACAGATTTGTCGTCTAAAAGCTCCTGCAGAATATCCAGCCTGCGAAAGCTGTCATAGAGACTGCTCCTAAGCCATAAACGCTCCTTCAACGGCAGATACAGCTGTTCTCCCATATGGCTGACTGCCTGGTCAATCAGCTCCAGCAGCTCTTCATCCTCTGTATGGCCTCTCTCCTGAAGCACTGTCATAAGGGAGTCCCTGAGCCGGGAGCGGATTCCCTCCCTTCTCTCCTCAGCCATCGTCCCTCCATTTCTCCGGCTGTCCGCCCAGAAGCTGCCTCACAAAATCTCCCATCTCTCCCCAGAGAAGCTGATCCCCATAATTCTCCCTGCGCCCGGTCCTCCGGAATCGGGGCAGATGCAGCTTCTGTATCTTCTCCCGAACCCGTCCATCATCTGCCAAGGCAGCGTACTCCTCAAATTCATCTATCTTGGCCTGGGAAACCGGGTCCTCCCGCACCGGCATATAAATCACATCACACGCATCCAAAAGAGCCATGGATCCCCTGGCGCATCGGCCCAAATCCACAACCAAGCGCTCATACCCGCTTTCCCCTGCGATTCTTCCAATTAAACCCGCCATCTCCTCGGCTGGCACAAGCTCCAGATCCTCCCCATATCGGGCTGGTCCGATATAATCGATCCCATTCCAGGGATATACCATGGTTTTCAGCCGCATCCAGTTAAACTCCCCCTGGCGGTACAGATAGAGCACATCCGATAAATCCTTCTGATACCCCCCATCTACCAGCCTGGAAAATCCGGAATACTCCTCCAGATTCATATAAAGGACTGAAAAATTTCTCCCCAAAGCCTGCGCCAGTGTCAGGGCCAAGGCGGACTTGCCGCACCGGCTGACAGGTGAGTAGACCCCCATCACCACCGCCCTTTTTGCGAGAATGCTTAGCGCTGGCTCCGGCTGGCTGCAGCAATAGGCCGCCATCACCTCCCGCATAATTCCGGATCCAGACTGATACTTGTAAATGGAGGATCCGGCCTCCTTCTCCTCTACCACCTCTCCCTCGCTGAGAATCATCACATTTTTGGCCTCCAAGCGCTCTGCCTCCTCAGCAGACCGCTCTCCCACCAGGAGAATCTCCGCCGGGTGCTCCTCCAAGTATTCTCGCAGACGGTCCATGCTGGAAAAGGCCATAGCCGCAA
Source organism: uncultured Enterocloster sp. (assembly GCA_944382045.1). Taxonomy (GTDB): domain Bacteria; phylum Bacillota; class Clostridia; order Lachnospirales; family Lachnospiraceae; genus Enterocloster. Next base: position 3,277 of record CALWMT010000104.1, read on the forward strand.
AGGGCAGCTTCTCCTTTTGATTTACATAATCCGCCAGACGCTGGGCATATGCCGGATCCTCATCGTACACCGCCATTATCTTGCGCATTGATTTATCCACACCTCCTGTTCTGGCACTGATGCGCCATTTTTTATCCAGGAAGCGCTCCGTCTTCTACATTCCCACTCCCCGAATCAGGATGCCCGCGCAGATACAGGCCCCCAGGGGAATCACACAGTCCCGCCCATCTCTCTGGGCGTCATAATATACATCTATCTCCTTTTCCCGGATTGCCCGCCTGACATAGGCTGACAAATAAAGAAAACGTTCTGCCGCGCTTTTGTACCGCAGCATCCTGCTGAGAGCCAGAGCTGCCCCCAGAACAAGTCCTATCCCTACCGCCTGCATCCCTGGCCAAAATCCCAGCCATCCGACGGCCAGGGCTATCACCTTGATATCTCCGCCGCCAATCATGCCCAAACGGTGCATCGGCAGAACCAATGTCCCCGCAAGGAGCATCCTCCCCGCCGCAGACAGCACAGCGGTCAGAGCTTCTATCCCTTTATCCGCCCCGCCCAGGGCACCCGGCGGCACCGCTCCCCCGGCGAGAGCCTCCGCTCCCTGTCCCAGAAGGCCAAAAAGCACTGCTGCCGCGATCCATCGGTTGGGAATCCGATACCTCCGGATATCCTCCCCAGCACACACAATCAGACACAGGCCTGTGATTAAATTAAAAATACGATAAATACAGCTCCCCCTTTCCCCAAGGACTCCTATCCTCAAAAACTCTGCTTTGCGGAAATAATCGTCTGAATCAGACAATCAAAACTGCTTGAACTGCTTTAAAAGATCCTGTAGAAGCGAACGCTTCTGAATGTTCTTTGATTATGACGTATTTTTACTGAAAAGTCAAGCACAAATTATAGCATCTGCCAAAATCCCCCTTGACTTTCCTATCATCCGATGATACAATGCATTTGGTTTAAAAATTTAAACCAAAGGAGGGATATGCCCATGACCACAGCCCAGGAACTGGATCGGCAGTTTGCCGCCTGCAGGCCCCTGTTTATCGCTCTCGGCGATGAGGTGCGCCTGTCCATTGTGCGGGCCCTTGTGGAGGAGGCCTTTGCCCACAGTCCGCAGCCCGGCCCCATCCAGTTTGAACGCTGGGGATTGAATGTGAATGAGATTACCAGCCGGACCAGCCTGTCCCGGCCCGCCATCTCCCACCATTTGAAGATATTAAAGGATGCGGGGCTGGTGGATATCCGCCAGGAGGGCACGGCAAATTATTATTTTCTGACCCTTCGGGAGGTGAACCGGACGCTGATGAATCTGGGGTACAAGCTGGAGGAGTTTATGTACTAGCGGCCGTGCGCAGGCGGCGCGGCTTTTGGCTGGCCTATAACGGACGGCGTATCTTCTTGTCCGGTCATAGGCCGGACAAGAAGCATCGGATATTCATCCGATGGGAAAGCAGGTGCAGCGGCCTGCTTATATGCAAGCATAGCGCATGCCGCTGCACCTGCTTTCCCGCCGTCCTGAATTATTGGCAATGTATAATACATTTATTTCCAGATATACTAGGTTTATGGAAATCAAATCTATCTGGGAGATGAAATGTTATGCTGAATTTTTTTAAAGCCGCCAGGGAGACGGCGGCGGCCGGGGCCGCTCAGGCCCTGTCCCCCAGGGAAAGGCTTCTTCTCATGGAGGAGATCGACCGCACCCGGTGGGCCATTGACACAGCCAGGAACCACTTTGAGCAGGTAGTGGATCCCACATTGATTGACTGCTATATCTACGAGCTGAACGCAGCCCAGCTGCGCTATCAGTTTCTGCTCAGAAAATTCAAAAGCCAGGAGGGGTAAGCCCCTCCCGGCTGTTTGCCGCAGCATCCGGGCGATGCGTCCCCGGCGGCTGCCATTTATTGATACAGGAGGAAACCGCAGCATGAGCACTTGGTATGAAAAAGGGATATTTTACCACATGTATCCCCTGGGGATGACGGGAGCCCCAAAACACAATGACAGCGCAGAAACCGTAAACCGCTTTGAGGAGCTTGACCAATGGATTCCCCACATCCGCTCCCTTGGCTGTAATTCCATCTACATAGGACCTCTGTTCGAGTCCTCCAGCCATGGCTACGACACCAGGGACTACCGGCAGGTGGACCGCCGCCTGGGAGACAACGCCGCATTTAAGACCTTTGTCTCCCTCTGCCACGAGCAGGGCATCCAGGTGGTGGTGGACGGGGTATTCAACCACACGGGCCGGGAATTTTTTGCCTTTAAGGATATACAGGAGAAGAAATGGGATTCTCCCTACAAGGACTGGTACCGGGACGTGAACTTCGGCTGCACAAGCCCCCTGGGGGATCCCTTCTCCTACTTTGCCTGGCAGGGGCATTTTGAGCTTCCCTGCCTGAACCTGAAAAATCCTCAGGTCAAGGCCTATCTCTTTGATGTGGTCCGCTTCTGGGTGGATGAATTCGGCATTGACGGCATCCGCCTGGACTGTGCCAATGTCCTGGATTTTGACTTTATGCGGGAGCTCCGCCAGATGACCGAGGGCTTAAAGAAGGACTTCTGGCTCATGGGGGAGGTCATCCACGGGGAGTACAGCCGCTGGCTGAACGAGGCCGGGCTCCACTCCGTCACCAACTACGAGCTGCACAAGAGCATCTACTCCGGGTTCAACGACCACAATTTCTTTGAGATTGCCCACAATGTGCGGCGGCTTCTGGCCATTGGCCGCCAGCTCTACACCTTTGTGGACAACCACGACGAGGACCGGATCGCCAGCAAGCTGCGAAAGAAGGAGCATCTGGCCCCGGTATACATGTGCCTGATGACCCTTCCCGGCATTCCCTCCATCTATTACGGCGGGGAGTGGGGACTGGAGGGAGTGCGCAGCCGCACAAGCGACGATGCCCTGCGGCCCGCCGTCTCCCTGGCGGAGGGGGAGAAGCTCGCCTCCCCCCTCACAGAGCTCATCGCCCGCCTTGGAAGGATCCACGAGGAAAATGAGGAATTTCACGGCGGTCTCTACAAGGAGCTTCTGCTGACCAACCGGCAGTACGCCTACGCCCGGATGGGAGAGGACTCCTCTGTGATCACCGTCCTCAACAACGACGACAATCCCGCCCAGCTCTCCGTCCCGGTTCCGCTTTCCGGCGCCGCCGGGGAGGCTGTAAATCTCCTGGAGGAGGGCCCAGCCATCCCCATTCAGGATGGAAAAATACAGATAACCATAAAGGGCAATTGGGGCGCTGTCCTTAAAATCACCCGCCGTCCCGAAGATTAAAACCGCTGCCGCCCTGCCTGGCCGCAGCAAAACAATAACCGTTCAGGGGGATTTCTAAATTATGAAAACCGCACCGCAAAAGAAAAAAAAGAAACCTGTTCTCACCGGATTCATCTCGGATCTGGACTGCTATCTCTTCGGAGCCGGCACCCACTATGATATTTTCCGCAAGCTGGGCGCCCATCCCAAGACCTACAAGGGCCAGGACGGCATGTATTTCGCTGTCTGGGCTCCCCACGCAAGGGCGGTCCATCTGACCGGGGACTTCAACGGATGGAATCCGGAGGCCCTTCCCATGAATCCCATCGCCCAGTCCGGCATCTGGGAGTGCTTCTGTCCGGGGATGAAGACCGGCGAGCTCTATAAATTCGCAGTCACCGCCCGGGATGGCCGGGTTCTCTACAAGGCAGACCCCTTCGCCTTTGCCGCTGAGTACCGGCCGGGCACTGCCTCCATCACAGCGGACATCTCCGGATTTCGCTGGACGGACAGCGGCTGGATGGAAAAGCGGGAGCAGACCGACCGCACCAAGGAGCCCATGAGCATCTACGAGGTGCATCTGGGATCCTGGCGCAAGAAAAACCGCCCGGAGAAGGACGGCTTCTATACATACGCGGAGGCTGCCCACGAGCTGGCAGCCTATGTGAAGGAGATGGGCTACACCCACGTAGAGCTGATGGGTATTGCGGAGCATCCCTTCGACGGATCCTGGGGCTATCAGGTGACCGGATATTTTGCCCCCACCTCCCGTTACGGCACGCCAAAGGAGTTCATGTATTTTGTAAACTACCTCCACCGCCACGGCATCGGAGTGATACTGGACTGGGTGCCGGCTCATTTTCCAAGGGACGCCCATGGACTGGCGGATTTTGACGGTGAGCCCCTCTTTGAGTACGCGGATCCCCGCAAGGGCGAGCACCCGGACTGGGGCACCAAGGTCTTTGATTTCGGGAAAAATGAGGTCAAGGATTTCCTCATCAGCAATGCCCTCTACTGGATCGAGGAATATCACGTGGACGGCCTGCGGGTGGACGCCGTGGCCTCCATGCTCTACCTGGATTATGGCCGGCAGAGCGGTCAGTGGGTTCCCAATCAATACGGGGGAAATGAAAACCTGGAGGCCATTGAGTTCTTCAAGCACCTCAACAGCGTGCTTTTGGGCCGGGGACGGGGCGCTATGATGATCGCGGAGGAGTCCACCGCCTGGCCCAAGGTGACGGCCCGGCCGGAGGACGGGGGCCTTGGCTTCTCCTTCAAGTGGAACATGGGCTGGATGCATGACTTTTTGGAGTACATGAAGTTAGATCCCTATTTCCGCAAATACAACCACAACCGCATGACCTTCGGCCTCACCTATTTTACAAGTGAAAATTACATACTCACCCTGTCCCACGATGAGGTGGTCCACTTAAAATGCTCCATGATCAACAAAATGCCGGGACTGGGGGAGGACAAGTTCTCCAATCTGAAGGCCGGCTACACCTTCATGCTGGGCCATCCCGGCAAGAAGCTCCTCTTTATGGGCCAGGATTTCGGCCAGTGGCACGAGTGGGACGAGAAGGTGGCCCTGGACTGGTACCTCACCGACGAGGACAGCCACAAGCGCCTCCAGGAATATGTCCGGGACCTGCTCCACATTTACAAAAAATATCCCGCCCTCTTCCGCCTGGACAATGCGTGGGACGGCTTCCAGTGGGTCAATGCAAACGACGGGGACCGGAGCATTTTCAGCTTTATCCGCCGGGATGAGACAAAGAAGAAAAATCTTCTCTTCGTCATCAACTTTACCCCCATGGAACGGCCGGATTACCGGGTGGGCGTGCCCCGGCGCGGAAAGTACCACCTGATTTTGGATCAGTCCCACGGCGCTTACGCTGCCAGCCAGATGCCCGTCTACACGGCCAAGAAGGGCGAGTGCGA
>CALWMT010000105.1 GCA_944382045.1 uncultured Enterocloster sp.
CCGTGGTCATCCCCGTTGTGAGGGAGGTGATAATAATGCCGATGGCCAGGGCGCTTGCAGAGATCAGCGCGATGGCAGCGTCGCTCTTTATTTTGCTGTTCTCCGTAATCCTGAGAAGGAAAAATGCGGCCAGCACCACCACCGGGATGGATACCTTTAAGGGGGACCAGCCCATGGCAAGGGCCACTGAGAGAGCGCCGAAGGACACGTGGGAGAGTCCGTCCCCGATCATGGAGTAGCGTTTGAGAACCAGGCTCACCCCCAGAAGGGAGGCGCACAGCGACACCAGAAGCCCCCCGAAAAGCGCCCGCACAAGGAAGGGGTAGGACAGCATTTCAGTGATGATGTTCATGCATGCACACCCCCCTCTCCTTTTCGTGGAAGAAATGGCCCGCCGCCGGGCTTCGCATATAGTCGTGAGCCGCCCCGTAAAACAGCACATGCTTCTGCAGGTGCAGAATTTTTCCCGCCTCCTCCACGGCATTGCGCAGGTCGTGGGACACCATGAGGATGGCCACCCCCTCCTCCCGGTTCAGCCGCCGGATCATGGCGTAAAAATCCTGGATGGCCGCCGGGTCAAGGCCTGTGATAGGCTCGTCCAGAATGAGCAGCTCCTTTGTGGCGCAGAGGGCCCTGGCAATGAGCACCCGCTGCTGCTGCCCCCCGGACAGCTCCCGGTAGCACTGCTTTTTTAAGGAGGACACTCCCAGCTTCTCCATATTCGCCAGAGCCCTCTCCCGCTCCGCCCTGGAGTAAAAGGGCCGAAATCCCCTGCGGCTTAAGCACCCGCTCAGTACCACCTCCATCACCGTGGCCGGAAAATCCTTCTGGGCCGCTGTCTGCTGGGGCAGATAGCCGATGCCCGTATGCTTAAGCTCCTCATCCACCAAAAGCCTGCCTCCCATGGGCTTTAAAAGTCCCAGAAGTCCCTTGATGAGGGTGCTCTTGCCGGATCCATTTTCCCCCACAATGCAGAGATAATCCCCGGGATCCACCTCCATATTTACATCCACCACTGCGTCCTGGTTCTCATATCCCAGATCCAGGTGCTCGCATTTTATCAAATAGGAACCTTCCATCCAAACTCCTTCCTTCTGCGCAGCCGCGCCGCTTCTCATCAGGCGGCCGCGCCTCCCCTTGCGGCCTCTCAGTTAAGCCCAATCTCCAGGTTCGCCGCGTTCTGGTTCATCAGCTGCAGATAGGTCACTCCCTGGTCAAACTCCCGCCGGGTTACATTGTGGCAGGAGTGGAAAAGCAAGGGCTTAGCCCCTGTCTCCTCTCCGATGATCTCCGCTGTCCGATGGCTGGAGAGCTCCAGATAATACACCGCAGGAATCCCCTCCGCCCGCACCTGGTCAATGAGATAGGCAATGGTTCTGGCGCTGGGCTCTGTGTCCGTGCTGCAGCCGGAAAACGCGGCCCGGTAGGTCAGACCGTAGGTGTCTGCAAAGTACCGCAGGGGGAACTTGTCCGCCACCACAAACATCCGCCGCTTTCCCCCATCCACAATCTGCCGGAAACGTCCGTCAAGCGCCCTAAGCTGCTCCGTATAGGCTGCGGCATTTTCCAGATAATAGGGACCGTTTTCCGGATCCGCCTGGGCCAGGGTCCGGGAAATAATCTCCACAATGGCCGCCGCGTTCACCGGGGAGGTCCAGATATGCTCGTCATATTCAATCTCCATGGCGTGTCCGTCCTCCGGGTCAAAGACATGCTGATGGCCGGCGTGGGCATCCTCCTCGTGGGCGTCCTCCATTCCCTCCACCAGCTCTTCCTCCACCACATCCACATAGTCCATCATGGTGAGGATCTCTGTGCCGCTGGTGTCGATGGAGTCCAGCACCTGATCCACCCAATGCTCCATAGCTCCGCCGTTGCAGATCAGCACATCCGCCTCCTCCAGTGCAATCATATCCGCAGGCGTGGGCTCAAAGGAATGGCTGTCCATCCCCGCAGGCACCACCAGCTGCAGGCGGATCCGGTCGCCGCCTATCTGTCGGATAAAATCATAATAGGGGAAAATGGTGGCTGCCACCTTAAGACGGCCATCCTGGTCCGCAGCTCCGGCGCTTTTGGCTCCCGCGCCATCGCTTTCCCAGGCTGCGCCCGCTCCCCCGGCACAGCCGCACAGGGCTCCCGCCATCAAGGCCGCCCCGGCCGCCGCCGCGATCAGCCGAAGCGCCCGCTGCCGCACTGCGGATATCCTCTCCCTGCATCTATTCAATCCCGTTCACTTCCTTTAAAAATGCAATGACCTGGTCCGGGTGATCCGCCAGAAGGGTGGGATGAAAGGCCGCCAGCTCCTCCCTGGAGCGAAATCCCCAGGTCACTCCCACTGTATCCACCCCTGCATTCTTCCCGGTTTCCATATCCGTATTCGTGTCGCCAAAATACAGGCAGCTCTCCTTCTCTACTCCCAGCTCCCGCAGAATGGCCTCCACGCCGTCCGGGGCGGGCTTTCTGCGGATCCCCAAGTCCTCCCGCTCCCCGTAGACCTTATCGAAGCTCTCCATGCCGAACACGGCCCGGATATTGTCCAGCGTCCTGTCGTGGGGCTTGTTGGAGAGCACCGCGCAGAAAATATGATTTTCCCGCAAAAAGGCCAGGAGCTCCCGAATCCCGTCATAGGGCTCCACCCGGTACAGGCAGCAGTCCTTAAAAACCTCCGGATAGAGGGCCAGGGCCTCCTTAAGCCTCCCCTCATCGCGGTTTCCTCTTGCCTCCATGGCCCGCTCCACCAATTTTTTATAGCCGTCCCCGGCAAACAGGCGGGTCTCCTCCGCACTCACTGTGCCCAGCCCAAAATGCTCCAGGGTGCCGTTCACCGCCTTTTGGATGGCGTACACAGAATTGACCAGGGTTCCATCCAAATCAAAGATACAGCATTGATACATAATTTCTCCTTTCTCTGCCGGCTGCGCCCTGCGCAGCGGCAATCTTCCTGCCCATCTCTCTTTACAGTCCACCCGCCCCATGCTATACTAAACAAAACGCGATTGTTCCGAACAGCCGCAAAACCTCTGTGAAAGGAGACTGCCATGACAGATGCATATACAATTACCTGCTGCTCCACAGCCGACATGCCCGCTTCCTACATGGAAGAGCACGCCATCCCCTACGCCTGCTTCCATTTTCGTCTGAACGGAAAGGAATACGCCGACGATCTGGGCGCATCCATTCCCTTCGAGGAATTTTACCGGCAGATTGACGAGGGCGCCATGCCCACCACAGCCCAGATAAACCCGGAGGAATATGAGGCTCTGTTCCTCCCCATCCTGAAGGAGGGAAGGGACATCTGCCACCTGACTCTGTCCTCCGGAATCTCAGGCTCCATCAACTCCGCCCGCATCGCTGCCGCGAACCTTATGGAGGAGTATCCGGAGCGGAAAATCATCGTCATCGACTCCCTGTGCGCCTCCGTGGGCTACGGCCTTCTGGTGGACACAGCCCTTACACTCCAAAAGGAGGGCATGGATCTGGACACCCTGGCGAACTGGCTTACTGAAAACCGCACCAAGCTCCACCACTGGTTCACCACCTCGGATCTGACCCATCTGCGCCGGGGCGGCCGCGTCTCCGCCTCCGCTGCCTTTTTCGGGAACATGCTGGGCATCTGCCCCATCATGCAGGTGAGCCGCACCGGAACCCTGATCCCCCAGGACAAGTGCCGGGGATCCAAAAAGGCCCTGCGTGAGCTGAAGGACCGGATGGTGCGCTATGCCCAGGACGGCCCCGCCTACAAGGGGAAATGCTTCATCGGCCACTCCGCCAGGCCCCAGGAGGCCCAGTACCTGGCCGGCCTCATCGAGGAGGCCTTTCCCCAGTTAGCGGGAAAAATCCTCATTACAAGCATTGGAACCGTCATCGGCTCCCACACCGGTCCTGGAACCGTGGTGGCAGCGTTTTGGGGCGGAGAGAGGGAGGCGTAAAGCCTCCCCTTATTTTTGGCAGCCGTTCAGACGGAGCATATTTTTGCCCCTATGCCGCGCTCTCCCGCCCCGACATCCAGTACAGGGCCAGGAATCCCAGCACAGCCGCCGCCGCGCTGAAAATCAGATCCGCTCCCCCGGGAATCCCCGGAAAGAGCTCCGGCAGAGAGCCGAACATAAAGCCCAGAATAATCAGGTAGGTGGGCTGGGGATGGCGCTCCATCAGGCTCTCCAGTACCTTGGCCGTCAGGAAGGTGCCTCCCAGCACCCCGATCCCTAAGGGAATCAGGGGAAGCACGTTGAGGCTGCTGATATCAGCCATAATGCTCTCGTAAATACCCAGCATATAGAGCATCTGGGAGACGCTTATGCCCGGGAGCACCAAGCCGATGGCGATGATCACGCCGCCGATCAGCTGCATGAGGACGCTCACGATCCCCTCGCCGGGGGCAAAAAGCCCGGAGGGCAGGAGCGCCAGAATCACCACTGACAGGATCCCGATTACCGGGTAGGCCACTGCTCCCAGATGAAAGCGCCGGATCCCTGCCTCCCGGTAGATCATGGGCACGCCCCCCGCTACGGCCCCTAAAAAGAAAAACCGCAGGGGGATATCCGCCCTTGTCGTGAGGAGCCAGGTGATCAGCCGGGAAAACAGCACCATTCCCACGCCGGCCCCGGCCACAAACTGTCCCAGGAACACAATGCTCTTTACGGGCTCCTTAAAAAATCCGCTGACTGAGGCGATGAGCCGGTCGTACACTCCCAGTATCATGGCCATAGAGCCGCCGCTGACGCCCGGCACAGTCATAGTGCCGCCCACCCACATGCCTTTCAGGATGGTTACCCAATCAAAATGCTTCATAACTAGCAAAACTCCTTCCGTGGTTTATCCCCCGTTACCTTTTTCCAAACACCGTCTCCGCATAGTGCACCGACGCCATGGCGTCCCTGCAGTAGGCGTCCGCCCCGATGCTGTCCGCGTACTCCGGGGTGAGCACCGCTCCCCCCACCATCACCTTCACCGAAGGGGCCTTCTTACGCAGCTGGCGGATGGTCTCCTCCATGCTGGGCACCGTGGTGGTCATCAGGGCGCTTAAGCCCACCAGGGGGACATTCTCCCGAAGGACCGTCTCCACCACGGTCTCCGGCGGCACGTCCCTGCCCAGATCAATCACGTCGTAGCTGTAATTTTCCAGCAGGACCTTTACAATATTTTTGCCGATATCGTGGATATCCCCCTTGACTGTGGCCAGGATGATCTTCCCCTTTTTCTCCACTGGCCCCTGGCCCTCCATCCGGGCCTTCACCACCTCAAAGGCCGCCTTGGCCGCCTCCGCGCTCATAAGGAGCTGGGGCAGGAAAATACTTCCCTTCTCAAATCCTTTTCCCACCCGGTCCAGGGCGGGAATCATCTCCTCATTGATGATGTCCAGGGCCTCCCTGGCATCCAGAAGAAGGCCCGCAGCCTGGGCTGCCTGCTCCTTTAGTCCCCTCTCAATGGCTGCTCCCAGGCCAATGGCACCGGCTCCCGCCGGCCCCTGATCGGGCGCGGGATGGGATCCGGCAGCGCCTGCCCTTCCCAGGGTCTGGCCCAGGCCATTTGTCTGCGCCCTTCCATATATGTCGATATAGGTCCCGCACTGGGGATCCCGGTCCATCAGCGCGTTACATGCATAGTAGGCCCGCATCATGGCCTCCGAATTGGGGTTCACAATGGCTGCGCCAAGGCCCCGCTCCATGGCCATAGTAAAAAACGCGCTGTTGATAATCTCCCGCTGGGGCAGGCCGAAGGAGATATTCGACACGCCCAGGATGGACTTTACACCCAGATCGCGGATCCGGTCCAGGGTTTCCAGGGTGGTGAGTGCCCCCCGGCTGTCGGAGCTCACTGTCATGCACAGGCCGTCCAGGATAATATCCTCCGGGCCGATGCCGTACCGGGCGGCCTCCCGGAGGATCTTCTCCCCCACTGCGGCCCGCCCCTGGGCTGTCTCAGGGATCCCTGACTCGTCCAGGCAGAGGCCCACAATCACGCCCCCGTACTTGGCAGCCAGCGGGAAAATCTGCTCCATCACCTCGGCCTTGCCGTTTACAGAGTTTATGAGGGCTTTGCCGTTGTAAATGCGAAGGGCCCGCTCCATGGCCTGGATATTGGAGGTGTCAATCTGCAGGGGGAGGTCGATGATTCCCTGGAGCTCCCGCACGCTCTCCTCCATCAGGGCGGGCTCGTCGATCTCGGGGAGGCCCACATTTACATCCAGCACGTCCGCCCCATTGTCCTGCTGGGCCACTCCCTCCCGGAGAATGTACTCCAGGTCGTGATCCCGCAGGGCCTGCTTGAACTTGGATTTTCCCGTGGGATTGATCCGCTCCCCGATGATCACGGTTTTCTCCCCGAAAACCACTGCCTTCGCGTAGGAGGAAATGACGGTGCGCCCCTTTCTTTCCGGCCAGCTCACCGGAATATCCCTGCACATCTCTGCGGTCCGCCGGATGTGCTCCGGCGTGGTCCCGCAGCAGCCGCCCACAATGGCGGCCCCCATGGAGGCGATCTCCTGCATGGCCTGGGCAAACTGGGAGGCATCGATGTCGTAAACCGTGCGTCCGCCCTCGCTTCTTGGCAGGCCCGCATTGGGGTTCACCAGAACCGGGGTGGAGGAGATTTTCAGGATCTCCCCCACAAGCTCCTTCATCTGCACCGGGCCCAGGCCGCAGTTGATGCCCAGCACATCCACCCGCAGCCCCTCTAAGAGGGCCACCGTGGACTCCGGGGTTCCGCCGGTGAGGAGCTTGCCCTTCCCGTCAAAGGTGGCAGTGGCGAAAATCGGGATCCGCTCTCCGGTCACCGGTGAAAGGCCGGCCTCCTTTGCCGCCAGCACCGCTGCCTTCAGCTCGTAGCTGTCGCTCATGGTCTCTATGAGAATCAGATCCGCCCCCGCCTGGACGCCGGCCCGGACCACCTCCTTATAGAGCTCCACCGCCGCCTCAAAGTCCAGATCCCCCAGAGGCTTAAGGAGCTTTCCCGTAGGCCCCATGTCCAGGGCCACATAGCCATGGCCGGCCTCCCGGACAGCCTGGCGGGCGCATTTTACCCCGGCGGCCACGATGGCCTCTGTCTCATCCCCATACTTTAAGCGGTTGGCGCCAAAGGTATTTGTAGTCATAATATCCGCCCCAGCCTCAAGATATTCCCTGTGTATCTGGGTCAGGATCTCCGGATGGCTGAGATTCCATCGCTCCGGAAGCTCCCCGGCCTGGAGTCCCCTGGCCTGGAGCAGGCTTCCCATTCCTCCGTCGCAGAACAGACGGCGTTTTCTCATCTCGTCTAAAATTCCCATTTGCATTCTCCTCCGTTCCGCGGCTTCGGCCGCTCTCTCACGTCTCCCGCTGGCAGCGCCCATCACGTCTCCCGCCGATACGCACAGTCTGTCTTCCCGCATATCTCGCAGCCCTCCATCTGGCACCCGCCGGGCTTACGGCTCATTCCCATCACAGCCGTCACGGATTTGGAGGGCATCATCAGAAAGCTGTCCGTCAGCTTGATGCCGATCCTCTTTCCCGCCTCCAGCCCGTGAAGAAGGGCCGGCTGGCATTCCAGGGAAAAATCCCCGTAGCCCGGGCTGAACCGCGGGCGGAGAAACCATCCCTGGCTCTCATACGCCTCCTTAAGCTTTCGGCACACCTGGCTGCAGTACTCCTCAACCGCCGCTGCCGCTGCCGCCTGGAGAACCACTGCCCGGCTCATCTCCAGGATGCTGTAGCGCCGAAGCAGCTGGTCCACCCCGGTTCCCAGAGTGGCGGCAAACACCAGCACCCGGCTGCAGTCCCGCAGATTCTTATAGAGGTTCCTGCTCCTGGTGCAGAAGCAGCCTCCGTCGATCTCCCCGTTTTCCTTCAAAGTCAGGGGAAATTCCCTCTCAATATGCCGGGGCTCCGCCTTGGAAAAAAGCTCCCCTATGCAATCCTCCACCAATAGCTCCAAGGGCTCATCCCAGGATCCCGGCCTCCGGGCGCCCAGGTAGCGCAGGATCTCCTGCCTGCTGATATCGCCTGCCTCCATCTGCTGCCTCCTCTCACGGACCTGCTCTCCCTCTGCCCGTGCCCTGAAAATCCTGCCGGACATACAGGCTTACCCTGAAAATTCCGCCGCCGGCAGGCTTATCCTATAATCTCCGACAAATTTTCCTTGATCTTGGCCGCCACATCCGGCTTATTCATGGAGTACACATGGATCCCCTTGATCCCGTTTGCGATCAGGTCTATGATCTGATCCGTGGCATAGGCGATCCCGGCCTGCTTCATGGCCGCGGGCTTGTCGCCGAATTTGTCCACCAGGGACATAAAGCGGGAGGGCAGATAGGTTCCCGACATCTGGGTGATGCGCTTTATCTGGCTGGCATTCGTCACCGGCATGATCCCGGCGATCACCGGCACCGTGATGCCCTTCTCCCGGATGCGGTACAGGTAGCTGTAGAGCACGCTGTTGTCAAAAAACATCTGGGTGGTGACGAAATCGCATCCCGCTTCCACCTTCTGCTTCA
>CALWMT010000106.1 GCA_944382045.1 uncultured Enterocloster sp.
GAAAATGTTGTAGCCGTCCTTTATCATTTATGATAGAATAGTCCCAGGCGCCAAAAGCGGCAGCTTAGCTGAAACAGCGAGAAGCGTAAGCGGGGCGGAAAGAGAGTTTTTCTTCCGCCTTCTGCAGACTGCGTTCAGACGGGCGGCGAGCCGCCGCCTGGGACTTTTTTTCTTAGGGCAGAGCCCGCAGCCCGCTCCGATGTACAACGGCACATTTTATGTGCGCGGCCTTCGGCCCGGTACACCTGCGCTGCCTGCGGTATCTGGGATTGTGCCGGCTTTTGGCGTTTTTTAAGGAGCCTTTTATGCATACGGATATCTGGAAATACGCTTCTTTCAAGCAATATAGAGAAATGCTGCTGTCCTTTGGCCTCCTTGCGGGGCCGGACTGGCCGGAGAGCCGGGTTATCCCCTGTCTCTACGCCCTGTCCAACCATCCCGAGGCCCACTACCGGACCCATGTTATCCCCAAGAGAGGCGGAGGCGTGCGCCGCCTGTATGCCTCGGACCCGCTGCTTAAGGGCGTACAGAGAAACCTCCTGCGCCATGTGCTGGAGGGATTTGCGCCCTCTAAGGCGGCCATGGCCTACCGCCGGGGCATTTCCCTAAAGGACAACGCAGCCCTTCACTGCGGCAGGCGGGTGGTGCTGGGGCTGGATATCCGGAATTTCTTTGACAGCATCACCTTTCCCATGGTTTTGGGAAGGGCCTTTCCCCTGGCGTATTTTCCCAGGCCTGTGGGCGTGCTTCTCACCTCTCTCTGCTGCCTTAAGGAGCGGCTGCCCCAAGGCGCGCCCACCTCGCCCTATCTCTCCAACCTGGTGATGAAGCCCTTTGACGAGCACATGCTGGCCTGGTGCAGGGAGCGGGACATCGCCTACAGCCGTTACTGCGACGACATGACATTTTCCGGGGACTTTGACCCGGCAGAGGTGCGGGGAAAGGTGTCCGGTTTCCTGGAGGCTATGGGCATGGAGCTCAACCGGGAGAAAACAAAGGTGCAGTTTTCCGGCAGCCGCCAGATGGTCACCGGCCTGGTGGCAAATGACGCTTCGGGAGCAGGGCCCAGCGTTCCCAGGGAGTACCGGAGGACGCTGCGCCGGGAGATGTACCAGTATCTGAAATTTGGACCGGGGCCGGGGGAGGAGGACTGCGGCGCGCGGCTTTTGGGCCAGGCCCAGTACGTGCTCTCCATCCATCCGGAGGATGCCTGGCTTCGGCGGGCGGCAGGGGACCTTCAGGCAAATAGAAACACCCAGGGGAGCATACCGAAAGGAGATACCAAATGACGCACCAGGAAAAAGCAAGACAAAATTTCTTAAACGGATACAACTGCGCCCAGGCCGTGTTCTGCGCATTCTGCGATGTCACCGGCATGGACGAGAGGGAGGCGCTGCGGCTCTCCTCCTCCTTTGGCGGCGGCATGGGCCGGCTCCGGGAGGTCTGCGGAGCGGTGAGCGGCATGTTTATGGCGGCGGGCCTTCTCTACGGCTACGACGACCTGGAGGACAAGTCCTTAAAGGCTGCCCACTACGCCCGGATTCAGGAGCTGGCCGCAAGGTTTTCCTCCCAGGAAAAATCTCTCATCTGCCGGGAGCTTCTGGGCCTTACGGAGACACACAGCGCCCCCGAGCCCTCGGACCGGACACAGGAGTATTACCAGAGCCGTCCCTGTCCCCGGATTGTGGAGACTGCGGCCCGGATTCTGGATAAATACATCGAAGAAAACCCCGTTCCCAAGCGGTGACGCCTGATTTGCCGTGCTGACCGTTCAGACGGCCTCCGGGACGCCGGGCGGTTACAAAAGATATTGATTTATAAGGGGATATCGGGTATATTATAGAGGGTAACCGTTCAGGACGGCGGAAAAAAGGCGCCGTTCTGAGCCGCCCTGAACCGGCAAAAGAGAGGAGAGATTCCAACATGATAAAAGTAGCGGTAGACGCCATGGGAGGCGACAACGCCCCCGGCGAGATAGTGGCAGGAGCTGTGGAGGCCGTGAAAAAGAAGGACGGCATCCAGGTGCTTCTCGTGGGCCAGGAGGCAGCGGTGAAGGGGGAGCTGTCACGGCTCAATTACAGCGGGGACCAGATTCAGGTCATCGACGCATCGGAGGTCATCGAGACTGGGGAGCCGCCGGTGAATGCCATCCGCAAAAAGAAGAACTCCTCCATCGTAATCGGCATGAACCTGGTGAAGAAGGGGGAGGCGGATGCCTTTGTGTCTGCCGGAAGCTCCGGAGCCATCCTGGTAGGCGGCCAGGTGATTGTGGGCCGCATCAAGGGAGTGGAGCGGCCGCCCCTGGCATCCCTGATTCCCACAGAGAAGGGCGTGTCCCTCCTCATTGACTGCGGGGCCAATGTGGACGCCCGGCCATCCCATCTGCTCCAATTTGCCCAGATGGGGTCCATCTACATGGAGCATGTGGTGGGGGTGAAGAATCCGCGGGTATCCATTGTGAACATCGGACTGGAGGAGGAGAAGGGCAACGCCTTGGTAAAGGAGACCTTCCCCCTCTTAAAGGAATGCAAGGACATCAACTTCACGGGAAGCATTGAGGCGCGGGAGATTCCCCACGGCGGGGCGGATGTGATTGTCTGCGAGGCCTTTGTGGGCAATGTAATCCTAAAGCTCTACGAGGGAGTGGGCTCCACTCTGTTTGCAAAGGTGAAGGAGGGGCTCATGTCCACCACCCGAAGCAAGATAGGGGCGCTTCTTGTAAAGCCCGCCCTGAAAGCCACGTTAAAGGCCTTTGACGCCAGCGAGCACGGCGGCGCGCCTCTTTTAGGGCTTAAGGGCCTTGTGGTTAAAACTCACGGAAGCTCCAAGCGCACGGAGGTCTGCAATTCCATTATCCAGTGCGTGACCTTCAAGGAGCAGGCCATCAATGAAAAGATTCGTGACTGCCTGGCGGCAGCCCAGGAGGCGCAGTAGGATATGGAATTTGAAAAGCTTGCATCCATCATCGCCCAGGTCCTGAGCCTTGACCCGAAGGAGATTACCATGGAGACTGCCTTTGTGGATGATTTGGGGGCGGATTCCCTGGATTTGTTCCAGATTATCATGGGCATTGAGGAGGCCTTTGACATAGAGGTTCCGGAATCTGCAGCGGAGCAGATTATCACAGTGGGAGACGCCTTTGCGCAGATTGCGAAAAGCAGGTAGGAGCTGGCAGCAGCTCGGACGGCACTGCGGAGGCGATGGGCTGCTGCGGCAGCCCTTTTTGATGCCCCGGCAGACGCATGCGGATTCAGCCATGCAGGCATAGACAGGAGAGATAGACGATGAAAGAAAGACAATTGCGGGAGCTTCAGGAAACCATAGGCTATGAATTTAAGGACCGCGCCCTTTTAAAGCAGGCGCTGACCCACAGCTCCTACGCCAATGAGCACAAGATGGACCACAGCCACTGCAACGAGCGGCTGGAATTTCTGGGGGATGCGGTGCTGGAGCTGGTCACCAGCGATTTTCTCTATCACAAATACGCGGACCTGCCGGAGGGAGAGCTGACAAAGACCAGGGCCAGCATTGTGTGCGAGCCCACTCTGGCAGCCTGTGCCGGGGATATCCGCCTGGGAGAGCGGCTTTACCTGGGAAAGGGGGAGGAGGCCACCGGCGGACGGCTGAGAAATTCCGTTGTCTCCGATGCCTTTGAAGCCTTAATCGGGGCGGTCTACCTGGACGGGGGCCTGGCCTGCGCCCGGGAGCTCATCACCCGCTTTGTCTTAAACGACATCGAGCACAAGAAGCTCTTCTATGACAGCAAGACCATCCTGCAGGAAATGGTTCAGAGCCGCCAGGACGGCCCCCTGACCTACGAGCTTGTGCGGGAGGAGGGGCCGGACCACGACAAGCACTTTGAGGTGTGCGCCCGCATGGGGGAGCAGGAGATTGGACGGGGAGAGGGACGGACAAAGAAGGCCGCAGAGCAGATGGCGGCCTACAAGGGGATTCTTTTTCTCAGAGCAGGTGAAGCATGTATTTAAAAAGTATTGAGATTCAGGGCTTTAAGTCCTTTGCCAACAAGCTGGTATTTGAATTTCATAATGGAATCACAGGCATCGTAGGGCCAAACGGCAGCGGCAAGAGCAATGTGGCGGACGCGGTCCGCTGGGTTCTCGGAGAGCAGCGCATCAAGCAGCTTCGGGGCGCCAGCATGCAGGATGTGATATTTGCGGGCACGGAGCTGCGCAAGCCCCAGGGCTTTGCCTATGTGGCCATCACCCTGGACAACAGCGACCACCAGCTGGCCATTGCCTACGACCAGGTTACGGTGTCCCGCCGGCTTTACCGGTCCGGCGAGAGCGAATACATGATTAACGGCAGCGCCTGCCGCCTAAAGGATATCAATGAGCTCTTCTACGATACGGGAATCGGCAAGGAGGGCTACTCCATCATCGGCCAGGGCCAGATTGAGAAGATACTGAGCGGCCGGCCGGAGGAGCGCCGGGAGCTCTTTGACGAGGCGGCGGGGATTGTGAAGTTCAAGCGCCGCAAGGCCATTGCCCAGAAAAAGCTGGAGGACGAGAGCACAAGCCTCATCCGTGTGACGGATATCCTGGGAGAGCTGGAAAAGCAGGTGGGGCCCCTGGAGCGCCAGGCCGCCGCGGCAAGGGAATATCTGAAGCTGCGGGATGAGCTGAAAATCTGCGATGCCAACCAATTCCTTTTGGAGCGCGAGGACCTGGACGCCCGGCTGGGTGAAGCAGGGGAACGCCTCAAGGTTCTGGCCGGGGACATGGAGGAGAGCCAAAAAAAGGGTGACCAGCTGAAAACAGAGTACGACCGTCTAAGCGGAGAGCTGGAGGACCTGGATAAGGCGCTCATAAAGGACCGGGAGGCCTTAAACGCCGGCGCCATGGAAAAGAGCGCTATGGAGGGCCAGATTGCAGTGCTCCAGGAACAGATTCACACCGAGGAGCTCAACGAGGAGCATCTGGAAAACCGGAGGAAGGCCATTGCCCAGGATATGGAAAACCGCAGGAGGGAGCTTTCCGGCTGTAAGGAGCAGGCCGCAGGGCTCACCGCCCAGGCGGAGGCGGCTGAGGAGCGGCTTAGGGCAGCGGGAGAACGGCTGAAGGCGGCCAGGGAGACGGAGCAGGGCCTGGAGGCAGCCATCGAGGCGGCCAAGGGCAGCATTATCGAGGCCTTAAATCAGCGGGCCTCCCTCACGGCGGACCGGCAGCGCTACGATACCATGCTGGAGCAGGTAAGCCTGCGAAAGAGCCAGGTCTCTCAGCTTCTCCTAAAATCAAAGAGCGAGGAGTCTGTTCAGGAGGAGCAGATTGCGCGGGAGAAGGATGCCTTAAGGCAGCTTCGCGAATCCATTGAGGAGGGCCGCCTAAAGGCCCAGA
Organism: uncultured Enterocloster sp.; assembly: GCA_944382045.1. Lineage (GTDB taxonomy): Bacteria > Bacillota > Clostridia > Lachnospirales > Lachnospiraceae > Enterocloster. The sequence goes on from CALWMT010000106.1 coordinate 5,355, forward strand.
CAGCCGAGGAGGAGCAGGCGGCTGCAGAGCAGGAGGTGCGGCGCTTAAACCGGCGGCTGAACGACAACCAGCAGGAATACCACATGGCCTACACCCGGCTGGAATCCTTAAAAAATCTGGCGGAGCGCTACGACGGCTACGGCAGCAGCATCCGCCGGGTGATGGAGGCCAGGGACCGGGTCCGCGGCATCCACGGGGTGGTGGCGGACATCATCACCACGGATAAGGTCTATGAGACGGCCATTGAGACAGCCCTTGGGGGAAGCATCCAGAACATTGTGACGGATTCAGAGACCACGGCCAAGGAGCTCATCGCCTATTTGAAAAAGAACCGGTACGGCCGGGCTACCTTCCTGCCGCTCACCAGCATCAATGGCTCCCAGCCATTTTCCCGGCCGGAGGCCTTAAAGGAAAAGGGAGTGCTGGGACTGGCAAGCCAGCTGGTCCATGTGGAAATGCAGTACGAGGGCCTTGCACGGTATCTTTTGGGCCGGGTGGTGGTGGCGGACACCATTGACAGCGCCCTGGCTCTCGCAAGGAAATACCGCTACAGCCTGCGCATTGTCACCCTGGAGGGCGAGCTTTTAAGCCCCGGCGGCTCCATGACGGGCGGCGCCTTTAAGAATTCCAGCAATCTTCTCGGCCGGCGCCGGGAGATTGAGGAGCTGGAGGCCGCCTGCAAAAAGGCGCTTGTCCTGGCGGACAAAACCGGACAGGAGCTGGCGCTGGCTGAGGGGCTGGTTCAGGAGAAGAAGGAGGAGCTGGAGGCCCTCACAAAGCGGCTCCAGGAGCTGGCCATCCAGGAGAACACGGTAAATATAAGCCTTGCCCAGCTGGAGCAGAAGAAGGAGGAAATCCAGGAATCTGCCGGGGACCTGGTCCGGGAGCACGGACAGCTGGAGGAGCAGGTGCGGGAGATTACAAGGAGCCGCCAGGCGGTGCAGGCGGACAGCGAGGGGCTGGAGGCAAGAAGCCAGGCCGCCTCCGGGGAAGTGGAGGAGAAGACAGCCCTTTTGGAGGAGGCAAAAAAGACGCTGGCCCTGCGCCAGGAGGAGCTGGCGGCGGTTCAGATGGAGTCCGCAAACCTGCGCCAGCAGCTTTCCTTCTCCCATGAAAATGAGCAGCGTATCCATGGAGAGATGAAAAGGCTTGAGGAAGAGGCCGGGGAGCTGGCGCGGGGAGCCGGCGGCTCCAAGGAGGCGATTGCCGGGAAGGAGCAGGAGATAGAGGCGCTTCGCAGAAAAATTGCGGAGGGGGAGGAGAGGACTCTGGCCCTCACCCAGTCCCTCAAGGAGCGGGAAGAGAAAAAGGCGGCCCTCAGCGGCCGGCAGAAGGGATTTTTCGACGCAAGGGAGGAGCTGACAGCCCGTATCTCCGCGCTGGATAAGGACATTTTCCGCATCCAGTCCCAGAAGGAAAAGCTGGAGGAGCGGCTGGAGACCCTCACGGACTATATGTGGTCGGCGTATGAGATGACCTACTCCGCAGCCAGCGAATTCCGCAGGGAGGAGGACACCTCCCTCCCGCAGATTAAAAAGCTGGCCGACGGCCTGAAGTCCCAAATCAAGGGTCTGGGAAATGTGAATGTAAACGCCATCGAGGATTACCGGGAGATATCCGAGCGGTATGCCTTTATGAAGACCCAGCACGAGGATTTGGTGAAGGCCCAGGAGGAGCTGGAAAAGATTATTGAGGAGCTGGACGCCGGGATGCGCAGGCAGTTTTCGGAGAAATTTGCCCAGATACGGAGCGAATTCGATAAGGTGTTCCGGGAGCTTTTCGGCGGGGGCCGCGGAAGCCTGGAGCTTATGGAGGACGAGGATCTCCTGGAGGCCGGGGTGCAGATTATCGCCCAGCCGCCGGGGAAAAAGCTGCAGAACATGATGCAGCTCTCCGGAGGGGAGAAGGCTCTCACGGCCATCGCCCTGCTGTTTGCCATCCAGAACCTAAAGCCTTCCCCCTTCTGCCTTCTGGACGAGATAGAGGCGGCCTTGGACGACTCCAACGTGGACCGCTTTGCCGGGTATCTGCACAAGCTCACAAAGAACACCCAGTTCATTGTAATCACCCACCGGAGAGGCACCATGGTCTCCGCAGACCGCCTCTACGGCATCACCATGCAGGAGAAGGGGGTTTCCACCCTGGTATCCGTCAACTTGATAGAGAGCAGCCTCAGCTGATGCCGCGTAATGGTTCGGAGCGCTGAACTGCTGCGATAATACATATAAAGGAGGGATTTGGGTATGGCCGAGGGAAAGAAGGGCTTTTTCAGCCGCCTGGTGGAGGGGCTGACAAAGACGAGAAACAACATTGTATCCGGGATTGATTCCATTTTCAGCGGATTTTCCGCCATTGACGATGATTTCTACGAGGAGATAGAGGAAACCCTGATTATGGGCGATTTGGGCATCGAGACCACCATGTCCATCGTGGAAAATCTGCGCAGGCAGGTGAAGGAAAAGGGAATCAAGGAGCCGGAGGAGTGCAAGGAGCTTCTGATTGAGAGCATCAAGGCCCAGATGGATTTGGGGGAGAATGCCTACGAATTTGAAAACCGGAAATCCGTGGTGCTTGTCATCGGAGTCAATGGGGTGGGAAAAACCACCTCGGTGGGAAAGCTGGCGGGCCAGCTCAAGGATTCCGGCCGCAGGGTGGTATTGGCCGCGGCAGATACCTTCCGGGCCGCTGCCATTGAGCAGCTCACGGAATGGGCCAACCGTGCGGGCGTGGACATCATCGCCCAGCAGGAGGGCTCAGACCCTGCGGCTGTGATTTATGACGCGGTGAACGCTGCCAAGTCCAGAAATGCGGACGTCCTTATCTGCGATACGGCGGGGCGCCTCCACAACAAGAAGAACCTGATGGAGGAGCTGAAAAAAATCAACCGCATCA
>CALWMT010000107.1 GCA_944382045.1 uncultured Enterocloster sp.
ACAGAGAAATCCTTACGATCTCTGGTCTGCTCAATGTACTGAAGCATATTGTCAAAATTGCCGCTGCTGTCCTTGACGCCCACAATGGTATCGATCCGGCTGAGACGCCCCACGGTTGCGGGGGCCAGAGCATTTCCTGTTCTGGCAGGAATATTGTATAGGACAATGGGCATGCCGACTGCCTGTGCCACGGTCTTATAATGCTCGTAGAGCTCATTCTGGGAGGCCGCAGCAAAGGACGGAGTGATGATGGAGAGAACATCTGCGCCCAGAGATTTTCCCATCAGAGACTGCCGGATGGTATCACGGGTGCTGATGCAGCCTGTTCCCGCGTACACGGGAACCCGCCCCTTGACCTCATCGATTACGATGGAAAGGACCTGCTCCTTCTCCTTTTCATCCAGAATGTATCCCTCTCCGTTGGTGCCGAAGGGGAAGATTCCGTGGATTCCGTTTTCGATCATGCGGTTGACCTGATTGCGCAGCTCCTGCTCATTGATTGTCTCATCCTCGTTCATAGGGGTGAGAATGGGAACGACGATTCCTTTTAATTGTGCCATGGGATAAATCCTCCTTTAAAATGTATTTGATGATGTATGATTCTGCCCGGCAGGCGGCTGGACAAGAATCTGATGGGCAAGAGTACTTAAAAGCTCCCTGGAGCCAAAGCCGCCGGATTTGGATATAATCTGACAGGGCTTCTGATCTAGGCGGAAGCTTGAGAGGACGGTGCCGGGCTCCAGCTCGCACTGAGGCTCCAGCTCGCAGACGCCCAGCTGTCTCATGCATCCAGCCAGAGTGTCACCGCCGATTACCATGAAGGTGCCGTCAATCCCCTGGGCAGCCAGCCCTTTTAGAATGCGTCCGCAGGCATCCGGGATCCGCTTCTGCAGCTCTTCCTGGCTCAGGCCGTGTGCCTTTGCATACATCTGAAGTGCATTCTGCCGGGCGGCTTCCGCTCTGACGGGACCGTTGGTATCGAGGATAAGGCGGCGGTTTTGCTTAAAGAAGTACATCCACTGCTCCAGATGGGAGAAGCCGGCAGGCGTGTCCCAGAAGCCGGGATCAGCCAGCTGCTCTGGGGAGAGGGAGATGCGGGGAAATCCCTTTTGCTCCGCATCCTCCAGCTGCTGCAGGGTTATGGGATTCACGCTTCCGCAGATTACCAGAAGGCCTGGACGGAATGTGGGAGCAGATACTGGATTCCCGGAAAGCTGCAGCAGCTGTGCGAGTATGGATCCAAAGCCAGCGCAGCCTGCAGTGACAGAAAGCCTGCCCTGACTCTGCAGGAGCTTTCCCAGCTGCAGAAGCTCGCTGTCAGTCTCTGCATCCCATACAGCGATCTCCGGGAAAAAGCTGGGAATACCTTCGGGCTTTTTCAGGGAATGGATGGACACATGCACGGTGCTCTGCTGCTGAATCAGCTCAGGAATATAGGAGCTGGTGACCGGATTGAGGGGATCTCTCCCGAAAACGCTGTCCTTCACTGGGCATCCATCAATGTAGAGAAAGCCGTCCCTGACGCAGCGCTTCATTTTCGGAAGGGATGGAAGAAAGGGCAGAGAATTAATTCCGGAAGCGCGCAGAACCGCGGATAGCTCACTTCCCACACAGCCCCGCAGAGCAGAGTCAGTTTTTTTGTAAATATAGGGGATTCCTCTTGAGATAGCGCGCTTTGTGAGGCCGTATACGATCTTCTCAGCTGCGTCAGCCGGCAGATGGCGGGTTCGCGTGTCCATGACGAGGACTTGGATATCTGGATCCGCGCAGCTGAAATCGTAGGAAATATCTGTAACTACATGGGTTCGGGCTCCATATGCCGCAAACTGTACTCCGGTATCCAGAGCCCCTGTAAAGTCATCGGCTATTATTAAGAGGGTTATCATGTCTTCACCATCCTGTATGATTCTGATTTATCTTCATTTTAGAACAGCGGCATGAGAAAGGCAATGGAGATAGCAAAAAATATGTTTCAATTTAAAACAAAATAGAACGAAAAAATTGATTTTATTGTTTTTATATGATACAGTGTTTCTAAATGAAACAATAGATGCGTTTCAAATTGAAAAGAGGTGGTATTGATGGAGGACAAGATACGGATTTTGGGAATTGCACCCTATGAGGCGATGAGAAGTGCCATGCTCCGGCTGGCCCGGGGACATGAGGAGCTGGAGCTGGATGTATATGTGGGGGATCTGCAGCAGGGAGCGGAAATTGTGCGCCAGCACCTGGACGCATATTATGATGCGATTATATCCCGGGGTGGGACGGCAGAGCTGATTGAACAGATTACGGATATTCCGGTGGTAGAAATCGCGCTGTCTGTCTATGATATTCTGCGCGCAATGAAGATGGCGGAAAATTACGGGAAGCCCTATGCGATTGTAGGATTCCCGAGTATTACAGAGAGTGCGCATTTTCTTTGTGACCTGCTTCGGTATACCATCGATATTTTTACGATACATAATGGGGAGGAGGCAGAGCGTGTTCTGGAGAAATTAAAGCAGGACGGGTGTTTTATGGCGGTCTGTGATATGGTTTCTTATACAAAGGCTCGAGAGCTTGGAATACATGCGGTTCTCATTACCTCCGGAGTGGAGAGCATTGAGAACGCCTTCAATCGGGCAGTGAAGGTCAGCGCCGGCTGCACCAAGCTGCATCACGAAAATTTATTTTTAAAAAATGTGCTTAGAAACGGGGAAGAGCGAACGATTGTATTGGATGAAAATGGGGAGGTCTGCCTCTCTCTGTGGAATCAGAAGGATGAGGCGCACATGATTGAGCTTCTGCGGAAGGAGCGCGGAAGGGTGCTGGATGCGGACAGCCATAAAATGTTCCGAAATGTGGGAGGGAGTCTGTATTCTATTACCGGAAGAGTTATACCATATAAGGGAAAAAGATACACCGCCTTTTACTGTATTGAATCGAAAATCCCGATTGCAAAGGGAAAGTATGGGATTCGTTTTTGCGATAAGAAGGAGGCGCTGGAGCTGCTGGCGGACAGCTTCTACAGCATGACAGGGGAGATGGGCGGACTTAAGGATTCGATAGAAAAAATCAGTCAGAGTCCTTTTCCTGTGATGATTATAGGAGAGAGAGGGATGGAGAAGGAGCAGATCGCAAGGGCGGTTTACAGCAAAAGTCCTCTTCAGGCAAATCCCCTGATCACGATTGACTGCGGCCAGCTGACGGATAAGGGATGGAATTATCTGATGAACCATTATAATTCGCCCCTGAATGACAGCGACAATACGATCTGCATTCGAAGCCTGGATGCGCTTTCAGAGGAACGGGGCCTTCAGCTGCTGTCAGCCATTGTGGATATGAATGTGCACAAGAGAAACCGACTGATTTTTTCCTGCGGCAGTACCAGAGATGCCGTGCTCCCACCGGAGGGACAGCGCTTTGTAAAAAGACTGTCCTGCCTAACAATTTGTCTCCCGCCCCTGCGGGAGCGGATTCACGACCTGCCAGCTCTTGCAGGCCTGTATCTGGCAAATTTGAATGTATCCCTGGGAAAGCAGCTCATCGGCGTGGAGCCCAAGGCCATGGAGATGCTCCAGAGCTACGAGTGGCCCCAGAATTATACCCAGTTTAAGCGGGTGATGAACGAGCTGGCGGTGCTCACGGACACCCCTTATATTACGGGAAATTCCGTGGCGGCCCTGCTGGATAAGGAGCGGTCCTTTATAAGCGCCGGGCCGGAGGCTGCCGCCCTGCCGGCGGCCATGGACCTGCACCGCCCCTTAGAGGACATCAACCGGGACATCATCAAAAAAGCCCTGGCGGACAACCAGGGCAACCAGAGCGTGACGGCCAAGCAGCTGGGCATCAGCCGGACGACGCTTTGGCGGTATCTAAAGCAGGCTTAGCAAATGTCTCCGAGCGCTTCTCGGCCTGGGGCTCTGTGTATCCCGGCCGCATAACTAAGCATTTCTTCGGGCAGACGTTGGCGCAGCTTCCGCACTGGACGCAGTCGAAGCGGTTGATGGTCCAGGTGCCCTGGGCCCGGTCTACGGCGATGGCGCCGGGCGGGCAGGAGCGGGCGCAGAGGCCGCAGCCGATGCAGTCCTCGATTTTAATTTCGATGTGTCCCCGCATCCGTTCGGGAAAGCGGGCGGGCTCTGCCGGATAGTTCTTTGTGACCGGCTTGGAAAATAGATTTTTTAAGGCTCTGTGGCCGTATGGGAAAAATTTTATCGCTGCCATGTCTCTCACCTCTCCGTACAGCTGATGCAGGGGTCAATGGTCAGAATGAGAAGGGGCACGTCCGCCAGCTGGCATCCCTTTAACATCTCCAGCATGGGCGGGATGTTGCTGGTGGTGGGGGTGCGCAGGCGGAAGCGGTCGATGAATTTGGTTCCATTTCCCTTCACATAGTAGATGGCCTCGCCCCGGGGCTGCTCAATCCGCATGAAGTATTCTCCCTTGGGGAAGCCCTTCACGGGAACGCTTATGGGTCCCTCGGGAATCTGGCCGGCGGCCTGGCGGATGAGGGCAAAGGATTGGCGGACCTCCTTAAGGCGCACCTCGCAGCGGGCATAGGAATCCCCCTCCGCGCAGGTGATGGGCGCCACATCCAGCTGCGGGTAGGCCCCGTAGTCCAGAAGTCTGGCATCGTAGGCCACGCCGCTGGCCCGAAGCATGGGGCCCACGGCTCCGGACAGGACGGCCTGCTCGGGCGTGAGGACGCCCAGCCCCTTTAGGCGGGAGTGTACCGTGTATTCGCCCAGGAAGGTTTCCTCGATGGCTTTAAAGTCCTTCTCCATATCCCGGATGGCGGAGGTGAGGCTGTCCAGCATGGTCTTATCCATATCCTTTAACACGCCGCCGATGCAGTTTACGGAGAAGATAATCCGGCCGCCGGTGGTCATATCGAACATATCCAGAATTTTCTCCCGAAGACGCCAGCTCTCCATAAAAAGGCTCTCAAAGCCCATGGCGTCCGCCAGAAGCCCCAGCCAGAGCAGGTGGCTGTGCACCCGGCTCATCTCCATCCAGATGGTGCGCAGGTATTTGGCCCGGTCCGGGATGTCGATGCCCATGATGTGCTCCACGCTCTCGCAGTAGCCCATGCCGTGGCCGCAGCTGCAGATGCCGCAGACCCGCTCGGCGATGTATACATATTCCTTGAAATCCTTGGTCTCCACCAGCTTTTCCAGGCCCCGGTGCACGAAGCCGATGTTGGGCACAGCGCCCACCACCGTCTCATCCTCTAGAACCAAATCCAGATGGACGGGCTCCGGCAGAACCGGATGCTGCGGGCCGAAGGGAACGATGCTTCTCTTTGCCATGTGCTCACCCCTTTTCCTTAAATGGCGCTTCCCGGTCAATCCGGTAAAGCTTATCCTTGTAATCCTGGGTAATGTTCTCAATGGGAACTCCGAAGAGCTCCGCCACCTCATTTTCCTGCATAAAGGCGCAGGGGTAAATCTGGGTGATGCTGGAAACCTTCTCGTCCGTGGCAGTCACCAGGCGCAGGGTTTCCATGTCATAGCCCCTGCAGAAGGAGTAGCTGAGCTCGAAGCCCTCGGGCGTGCGGACCGCGCAGATTTGCGCCAGCCGGCGCGCCTCCATCTTAAACCGTATCACGGTGGGGAGAAACTGGTCCATGGTGATAGGGGTGATTTCATTTTTATTTTCCATTCGTGCGTTCCCTCCTCTTCTCCTGGCGGTAGGCCTCCTGCTTTTCCTTTAAGAGGGCCAGGGCCTTGACCACGCCGTCGATGATGGCCTCCGGCCGGGCGGCGCAGCCCGGCACGTAGATATCCACAGGGATGACCGTGTCCGCTCCGCCCTTGATGTTGTAGCACTCCTTAAATACGCCGCCGGTGCAGGCACAGATTCCCACAGCCACCACCACCTTGGGGTTGGGCATCTGGCTGTAAATCTGCTTTACCACCTTCTCGCTCTGGCTGTTGATTCCACCGGTAATTAACAGGATATCCGCCTGAAAGGGGTCGCCGGTGTTGATGATGCCAAAGCGCTCAATGTCATAGGCGGGCATGGTGCAGGCCAGCACCTCAATATCGCACCCGTTGCAGCTGCTGCCGTCATAGTGCAGAAGCCACGGGGATTTTGCTAGTTTCGTCATGTGTATCCTCCCATTTGAGGGGCCGTCTTGGACGGTTCCTATTTGATAAGCATTAAAATCAGCAGGTTCAGGCCCCCGGCGAGGAGGGTCACAATCCAGCAGCTTCCCAGCATGGTCTTCCATTTTACCCGGGCGCTCATATTGTCCCAGAGGATTTCCAGGAAATAGAAGAGCAGGCATACGGCCACGGCGGCGGGCCAGCTTGCAGGGCTGCGGTTGACAATGAAGAGTCCCACAATCCCCAGAAGGAGAATCTTTTCGTAGTATTCCGCAATCTCCATGATGGCCAGGGTGGGCCCCGCCATCTCTGTGGTGAGCCCCTTTACCATCTCCTGGTGGGCGTGGTGGCTGGTGGACAAATCAAAGGGCGATTTGCGCAGCTTGATGGCCGTGATAAAGAGAAAGCCAAGAAGCATTCCCGGCATGGAGAGGGCGGGGCTTATGGGCGAGGTGATGATTTCACTGACCAGGAAGGAGCCGGTGGCCAGGTAGAAGCCCACGGCGATGAGGAGGGTCAGGGGCTCATAGGCCATCATCTGCATCATTTCCCGGCTGGCGCCCATGGTGGCGAAGGGGGAGGAATCGCTGGATGCCGCCATGATGAGGAACATATCCCCTGTGGAGAGGATGAACAGGCACATCAGGATGTCCGCACCGCCGAAGAGCATGGAGCCCGCCACGGCGAGGAAAACCAGGTAGCTCAGGTTTAAGAGGAGCTGTACGTTGTTTACAGCAATCATCTGCTTGGAAAATAATTTTCCCAAATCATAAAAGGGCTGGAGCAGAGGCGGCCCTACCCGGCCCTGCATCCGCGCGGTGATGATGCGGTCCGCGCCCTCCAAGAGGCCGCCCACAAAGGGAGCCAGCACCAGGTATAAAATTACAGAAATGAAAGAACTCATATAGCGCCTCCTATTATCACACAGAACATAACAACCAGCACGCCTGCGGAGAGTATTTCCGAGGGCCGCCGCAGATGCCGCATGCCAAATTCAAAGCGCAGATACCAGTTGGTTAGATAGAGATGCTCCGGCTGGCCGAAGCTGTTGGTGAAGTAGGTGTTGTCCCCCTCATTGACGCCGCCCATGTAGATGGGCACATAATCCCGGTGGGCAGCTCTGGTTACGAGGAACATGGCGGCTGGCACCAGGATAACGGAGGCCAGCATGATGGCCATGGTGTTGAGCACGCTGATGGAGAGCACCTCGTGGGATTCCCCGAATATCTGGGAGATAATGGGGTTGACAATCTGCTGAGCCAGGAAGGGGAAGAGCAGGCACAGGCAGAGCATGGTTCCCGCGTGGAGGAGCATGGAGAAATACTGGTCCCTCCGGGTCGCATCATGGACCTCCTCCTTGGTGTGGTGCATGGAAATCAGCTTCGCCAGCCATTTGGTCCAGTAAAACATGGTGGAGGCGCTTCCGTAGGCCAAAAAGAGCACCAGGATATAGTTGCCGGAGTCCACGAAGGCCTTTAAGGCGACCCATTTGGAGATGAGCATGCCGAAGGGGGCCAGGTACATGCCCGCAATGCCGATGCCCATGATGTAGGTCAGCATGGGAAGGCGCAGGAGCAGGCCGTGCATATTTTCAATATCCCGGGAGCCGATGGAGTTTTCCGTGGCGCCCACGGCCTGGAAGAGCATGGATTTGCTCACCGCATGGAAAATCATGAGCAGGACCGCGCCCCAGATGGTCTCCTCCATGCCGATGCCCGCGCAGGCCACAATCAGCCCCAGGTTGGATATGGTAGAGAAGGCCAGCACCTTCTTGCCGTCGTTCTGGGCAATGGCCATCATGCTGGCAGCGATGAAGGTGAAGCCGCCGATGAAGGACACCATGGCGCCCACCAGATTGCCGCTTAAGGCGGGGGAGAGCCGGATAAAGAGATACACGCCGGCCTTTACCATGGTGGCGCTGTGAAGCAGGGCGCTGGAGGGCGTGGGAGCCACCATGGCGCCGAGGAGCCAGGAGGAGAAGGGCAGCTGGGCGGATTTTGTCAGTCCGGCAAGGGCGAGGCAGGCCAGGGGAAGGAGGCTTTTCGCGGCAACCACCTGGTCAAGCTCCACGGTGCCCAGACCCAGGGCGGAGAGGGCGATGGCTGCGGCAAAGCCCAGCCCGCCGAGGAGGTTCATCCAAAGCGCGC
>CALWMT010000108.1 GCA_944382045.1 uncultured Enterocloster sp.
CTGCGGCTGCAGGAGGAGTTTGCGGCAGAATTCCGTGAGGAGTATAAGGAAAAGGACCATTGTCCCTGCCAGAAGGCCTGCCGCTACCATGGAAACTGCAAGGAATGTGTGGCGATCCATCGGGCTCACCAGGAGCACGTGCCTAACTGCATGCGGCCTATGCTGAACAAGAGGCTTAAAATTCTTTCCGAGCTCACGGAGCATACGCTGGCAAACGAGATTGAGGCGCCAAAGGAGATTTTGCGCATAGGAGGGATGAAAAATGCTTGAATGCGCGGCGGTGGGTCTGCGGCGGATTTACCACATTTTCATCCTTTGCCCTGGAGACAGGGACGCTCATAAAGGCGGGAAATTATCCCGCCGCTCTGGCCTATGCGCTTTTAAGCTTGGCTCTGGGCATTCTGACGGTGTTTGCCGGTGAGGCGGCTGCAGGCCTGCGGTGAGGCGTCAGGCATCCCGGCTGCTTCAGGCTGCGCATGAATCACCACCAGCTCCGGCGGGTTCCCGATCCGGGGCAGGCGGTTTATGCATAAGCCCCGGCTGACTGCCAGGCGGGCGTCTCCCAGGCGGTAGAGGCCGCCCGCATACCTGGGAAAGAAGCCCTGATGGGGCGCAAACAGGCCGCCGGGACAGAAGGGCAGGCGTATCTGCCCGCCGTGAGCGTGGCCGCAGGCGATCAGGTCAAAGCCGGTGTCCGCATAGTATGTTACCAGCTCCGGGCGGTGGGAGAGCAGGATGGAAAAATGCTCCGGATCCCGCTGGCGCTCGCAGCGGACCAGCTGGCGCACCCATTTTTTGGACAGCCTCAGGCTGTGGTGGGAGAGGGTAAATGCGTGGGGGTCATCCACACCGCCCAGCTCTATCCTCTGTCCGGCAATGATTTCCGATATGGTCTCTCCCCGCAGCGGCCGGACGCCAAGGCGGGAGAGGCCATTTCGCAGTCTTGGCATCTGCCTCGTCCATTCCTCATGGTTGCCGGACACAAAAAAGCAGGGATAGGAGGCGCTGAGAGCCTTTAAGAGGATGAGGGATCCCTTTGGGGAAACCGCCGGGTCAAGGATGTCGCCGCAGAGGAGGACTAGGTCCGGCTCTTCCCTGCGGACAGCGTCAAGAAGAATTTCCTGGCGGGGGCCGAAGCAGGTCCCGTGGAGGTCAGATACCAGGGCGATGGACAGAGGCGCGGAGAGCTTGGGGGAGGCCAGGCGGTAGGAGGTCACGGTTAATCGATGCATAAAGCTCCTTTCTGCGGGAAAGAGGGGGAATGATTTGCGGTGTGCCCTCTGGCTATAGTTTATGCTTCCCCGCCAGCGCCCGGAACAAACCCTGCGGAATTTCAAAGACAAAAATAATTCCCAGGACAATGGCCACCGCTACCTTCACCGCCAGATATCCGGTCTGCACCGCCTGCCCCAGCTCGTCCATGACGATGTAGTAGGCCGTCCAGTACACCCCGGCGCCGGGAACCAGGGGAAAGATGCCGGAGATTAAGAAAATGGTCACCGGGCATTCCTTGGCCACCGCAGCCAGCCGGGAGAGGAAGACCACTGCGATGGAGGCAGTCAGCGCACAGGCGGGAGCGGTCCAAAAGCAGGAGGCAGCCAGATACACGGCCCAGCCTGCGCCTCCGATGAAGCCGCACCAGAAATAATCCCCTGTGGGAACACCAAAGAGCAGGGCGAAGGATACGGTTCCCGCAACAGCCGCAAGGATTTGTCCGATCACGGACATGATTTCTCCGCTCACAGAAGCTCACCTCCCAGAATTCCCCGCATAAGGGAGTAGGCCATACCCACCCCAATGGCGATGCAGAAAAAGATTAACAGGGCGTCCAGCATCCGCACGGATCCGGAGATGTAATCTCCGTCCGCAATATCTCGGATGGCGTTGGTGAAGGAGACGCCGGGGATCAGCGGCATGATGGAGCCGATAATCATGTAGTCCAGCTGTCCGCCGCCCCTAAGCAGGTAAAGGCCTGAGCAGACCAGAGTGACAAGACCTCCGCCGAGAATATTTCCCACAATCTTGGAGAGCCGGGGACCGCTGACAAAGAGCACAAAGAGATATAGGAGAGCGCCGGCAATAAAGGCGCAGGCTCCGTCCGTCAGCGTTCCTCCGAAGAGATAGCAGAAGGCCCCGCTTCCCACGGCGGAGGCCAGGACCTGGGAGCTCTTTTTCTTGCCGGGCATAACGCGGATATCTTCTAAAGCCTTTCGGGCCTCTGGGAGGCTTAAGCGCCCCTGGGAAATCTCCCGGGAGAGCTGGTTTACCGCAGCCACCCGGTTCAAGTGGGCCCCGCTCACCGGAATGTGCTGGACTTTTGCGAAAAAGTGCTCCTTCTCGTCCCCGGCTGTGGCAAAAATTCCATTGCTGAGCACAAAGGCGCTGCCGGATTCCAGGCCATAGTGGCGGCAGATCCGGTCCATGGTCTCCTCCACGCGGAAGATTTCCGCTCCATTTTCCAATAAAATATGGCCGGCCTGAAGGGCCAGCTCCATGACTTCCTTATCGTCGTTCTGCTGGGTCATAGGTTCCTCCCTGTCTGGATGGGGATGCGCCGGCGGATTTTCCTGAGGGCTGGGCGCATCGTAAATGCCAATTACAGTATAGCGGGAAATGGGAGAGGCGTCAACGATGCGGATTTAATCAGGTATATTTTTACACATCCCGCGCATACTGACTCTATGACGATACAGGAAAAGGAGAGATGGCAGATGGGACAGATGCGGGGGAAGGCCAGCCTGGCTTTTGAGCGGCCGCCGGTGATTTTAAGCTCCGGCTCCGTGGCGGGGAGCAAGGAGGGGCAGGGGCCTTTGGGCCCCTTTTTTGACCGGGTGGAGACGGATGACAGGATGGGGGAAGACAGCTGGGAGCTGGCGGAGAGTGCCATGCAGAGGCAGGCAGCCCGGATTGCCCTGAAAAAAGCAGGGCTGTTTCCCGCGGATGTGCGCTATGCCTTTGCGGGGGATCTGCTGGGCCAGCTTATCGCCACCTCCTTTGGGAATCTGGATTTGGCGGTGCCGCTCTTTGGGCTCTACGGCGCCTGCTCCACCATGGGGGAGGCCATGGGCCTGGGGGCTATGACTGTGGCGGGAGGCTTTGGGGATCGGGTGCTGGCCATGGCCTCCAGCCACTTTGCCACAGCGGAAAAGCAGTTCCGTTTTCCTCTGGCCTATGGCAATCAGCGGCCCTTGTCTGCCACCTGGACAGTGACAGGCTGCGGGGCCGTGGTTATAGGAGCAGGGACAGAGCCTGCAGCTGATAGGGGAAACGGCTGCGGCGTCCGGCTTCCCTCAACGTGCGGCCTTGCCCGGATTGCCGGCATTACCACCGGCCGGCTGGTGGACGTAGGAGCCAGGGATTCCATGAATATGGGTGCGGCTATGGCTCCAGCGGCCTTCCATACCATCGAGCAGAATCTGGAGGACTTTGGGGTGGACGAGAGCTGGTATGACCGGATTGTTACCGGGGATCTGGGGGAGGTGGGAAGCCGGATCCTTCTTGATCTTATGCGGGAGAAGGGCCGGGATTTGTCCGGCATCCATATGGACTGCGGTGTGGAGATTTATGACAAGGAGAAGCAGGACACCCACGCAGGGGGAAGCGGCTGTGGCTGCAGCGCGGTCACTCTCTGTGCCCAGATTCTTCCCAGGCTTCAGGATGGGACCTGGCGGCGGGTGCTCTTTGTGCCCACCGGGGCCCTTCTCTCAACCGTGAGCTTCAATGAAGGGCAGACGATCCCATCCATTGCCCATGGGGTGGTGCTGGAGCATATAGATTGACGGGCGATGGCTGCGGGAGGAGAACGGCGAAAAGGGGAACCTGGAAAAAAGAGAGACAAAGAGGAGATCTTGCAGATGGAATATTTGAAAGCATTTTTGGTAGGAGGGGCTGTCTGCGCCCTGGTACAGATATTGATGGAAAAGACAAAGCTGATGCCGGGAAGAATCATGGTAATGCTGGTGGTCTCCGGCTGCATTCTGGGTGCTTTGGGGCTTTATGAGCCATTTTTGACCTGGGCAGGCGCGGGGGCTTCGGTGCCTCTCCTCGGTTTTGGGAATCTTCTCTGGAAGGGAGTAAAAACCGGAGTGGAGGAGGCTGGGCTCCTGGGCGCCTTTAAGGGCGGATTTACAGCGGGGGCTGCAGGCATATGCGCTGCCCTGGTATTTGGGTATCTGGTCTCCCTGCTGTTTAAGCCAAAGATGAAGTAAAGAAGCAGCGGCGGTGTGAGCTGGTGAAAAAATGTAAAAATGTTGTTGACAATCGGGACATTTTATATTATACTACCTTAGGTGTCGAGGCGTGGCTCAGTTTGGTAGAGCGCTGCGTTCGGGACGCAGAGGCCGCGTGTTCGAATCACGTCGCCTCGATTCTGGCCTGATGGTCAAGCGGCTAAGACGACGCCCTCTCACGGCGTAAACCCGGGTTCGATTCCCGGTCAGGTCATTTGGAAGTACGGCTTCTGCAAGGGCAGCGGCCTTCTTTCATCTTTAGGCAGATGTATGCCTATGCTACTGTAGCGCAGTCGGTAGCGCAACTGATTCGTAATCAGTAGGTCGCCGGTTCGAGTCCGGCCAGTAGCTTTTGAACTTAGCAAGAGAAGAAAGTAAAGGAGTGCCGTTTAGCTGTCCGCAGCGGATAGCTGAGCGGCCTTCTTTTTTAATGGCTTTAGCCAGTTGAACGCTATACAAAAAATTATCATCCCGTTATAAAAAGGTTATTTATAAACTGCTTGCATCTCTGCCTTGTTTTTGATAAGATAATCCCATCAGCAGCATTCAGCCTGCTAAACGATTCATTTATACCTGGAAGCTCCAGGTATCCTGGCTGTATTTCAGCAGCCAACATTGCCCTTTACACGGTATTTTAATTTTAGTAAAATGAAGGAGGAAGGCAGCAGATGGGAAAAGCGGATACAGCCACAGCAAGCTTTATGAGACAGCATCATGTATTTGCAGATGCGTTTAATTTTTTTCTATACCAGGGTTACCCGGTGATCGACCCTGGGCAGTTAAGAGATCTGGATCCGGCGGAGCTTGTGATGCCTTACGGTGCCGATCAAAAGAGCGAGCCTGTGCAGAAGTACCGGGATATCCTGAAAGGTCTGGCAGCTATGGAGGACGGGAAAATGGCTTATATCCTGCTGGGGATTGAGAATCAGACCCATGTTCACTACGCGGCCCCGGTAAAGGGGATGCTTTACGATGCTCTGCAGTATGCCAGTCAGGTAGAGCAGACGGGCAGGAAACACCGGGAAAACAAGGAATACCAGGGGCGGGGCAGCGGGGAGTTTTTAGCTGGATTTTACAAAGAAGATAAGCTTCTGCCGGTGATTACTCTGTTTATTTCTTTTTCACCGGAGAAATGGGATGGGCCCAGGAGTCTGGCAGAGATGGTTAGGGTCAAGGATGAGGCAGTTTTTGCCAGAATGCCGGATTATCATATCAACCTGGTATCCCCGGCGGAGATCGAAAAGAATGAGTTTGAAAGGTTTCACAGCTCTCTTGGAGATGTACTGGAATTTATCAAGTATTCCTGTGATAAAAAGAAACTGATGGAATGGCTTCACGAGGAGAAGCCGGAGCTTACGATGGGGCGAAAGGAAGTAGAGGTATTAAACGCCTGCGTAAATGCAAAATTAACGATAAGACCAGAAGAGGAGGAAGTAGAAGTGTGTAAGGCCATTGAGGATTACAAGATGGAAGCGGTGGAGAAGGCCACAAAGGAAGTGACAAAAAAGGTAACGCAACAAGTAACAGAAAGCACGCGGCTGAGCGCACTGAAGAGCCTGATGAAGAATACGCAGTGGACAGCGCAGCAGGCTGCGGATGCTCTTGGTTTTTCGCCGGAGGATACAGCGAAGCTTCTGGGGAAGCTGTGAAAGCTTTGTGCAAACGTAACTATTCAGGACGGATATAAGATATGTCATTCGTGATTCTGGGCAGAGCCAATTTTGCAGGCTCTGCCCTATTCCATGTCAATGGCGGCTTTTGACTTAATCAAAGGCGCTGTATTTCTCCTCACAGTACTGGCAGCGGTAGGTCTCGGTCTTTTCGTCTGCCAGATAGAAGATGTGGGGCAGCTCCTGCTCGATGGAGGTGATGCACCGGGGGTTCTTGCAGTGGATGACATTAGTGATTGTCTTGGGAAGCTTCAGGGTCCGTTTCTCTACAATATTATTATCCTTTATGATATTCACTGTGATGTTGTGGTCAATATAGCCCAGCATATCCAGATCCACCATATCCAGGCCGCCCTCAATCTTGATGATGTCCTTGCGGCCCATCTTGTTGCTGCGGGCGTTCTTGATGATGGCCACCTGGCAGTCCAGCTTGTCAAGGCCCAGGTGATAGTAGATGTCAAGGCTTCGGCCGGCCTCGATGTGGTCCAGCACGATGCCTTCCTTTAATCCGCTGATATTTAACATGGCTTCTCCACCTCCAGTAATGTCATAATCAGGGCCATCCGCACGTACACGCCGTACTGAGCCTGCCTAAAGTAAGCGGCCCGCGGATCGTCGTCCACCTCCACGGAAATCTCATTTACACGGGGAAGGGGATGCAGAACAAACATGTCCTCCTTAGCCAGCTTCATCTTCTTCTTATTTAAAATATAGCAGTCCTTTAAGCGGATATAATCCTCCTCGTTGAAGAAGCGCTCCTTCTGGACGCGGGTCATATAGAGGATATCCAGCTGTCCCAAGGCCTCGTCCAGGTTGCCAACCTCCTCAAAGGGGATTCCCTTTGCCTTCAGCACGTCCTCACGGATGCTGTCGGGAACCCTGAGCTCCGGCGGGGAGATGAGAATGAACTTCACATTGGGATAACGGACCATGGCGTTGATAAGAGAATGGACTGTGCGCCCGAACTTTAAGTCGCCGCAGAGGCCGATGGTCAGGCTGTCAAGCCGTCCCTTTAAAGAACGGATGGTCATAAGGTCGGTGAGAGTCTGGGTGGGATGCTGATGTCCGCCGTCTCCCGCGTTGATGACGGGAATGCCGGACTTCTGAGCCGCCACGTAGGCAGCGCCCTCCTTGGGATGGCGCATGGCGCAGATATCGGCATAGCAGGATATCATGCGTATGGTGTCGGCAACGCTCTCGCCCTTGGCGGCGGAGCTGGAGTCAGCGGAAGAAAATCCAAGCACGCTGCCGCCCAGATTCAGCATGGCGGCCTCAAAGCTTAGGCGGGTCCGGGTACTGGGCTCATAAAACAGGGTAGCTAGCTTCTTCCCGGCGCACACGTGGGCGTACTTGGGGAGATTGTGCTCGATATCCCTGGCAAGGGCCAGCAGGCTGTCGATTTCTTCCACAGAGAAATCAAGGGGATTCAGTAAATGTCTCATGGGGTTCTCCTTTGCCTTGTGTATGTAGTTGATAATAATTAGGAAAATAATGGACGGAAACCAGTGCGGCAGCCGGAGCATCCAGATACGGCACTGATTTGTGCCTCGACATATTATTGCATAGAATGGGGGAGAGGTCAAGGACTTTTTATGCACATTTTTAGAAGATACACGGCTGAGCAGTAGTGAAAATGTCCTCCGGCCCGGCTGTTAAGAAATTTTTATAAAAACATTAAAAGAAAAAAGATGAACAAAAAAGGGGGTTGTGTTATAGTATACCCAGGTGATAATCTAGGACGGCGGGAAAGTACATACGAAGACAGGCGTTAAGCTTGCTTATAAGCCTGTCCTCGTATGTACTTTCACATCGGATGGATATCCGATGCTTCCTGACCGGCCGCCGGGCCAGTCAGGAAGACCCTGCCGTCCGGGCCAGCGGCAGATGCATGACAGCCAACGGGAAAATAGGGACAAATACAGGTGTTATGCCGCCAGAAACGAGGTGAAAGCATGCAGCGCCAGGCAGAGGAGAATAAGAAAGAGCCTTTGGAGCAGGAAAGCCGTCCGGCGGTCATCCGCGTGAAGGACCTATATAAGATTTACCATGTGGGAGAGAACCGGGTGCGTGCATTAAACGGCGTGAGCTTTTCCCTGCACAAGGGGGAGTTCGTGGCGGTGGTGGGCACCTCCGGTTCGGGCAAGTCCACCCTTCTCAACATGATGGCCGGGCTGGAGAAGCCCACCAAGGGAGAGATCTGCATCGGGCGGACCCACATCGAGAAGCTGACGGAAAAACAGCTGGTGGCCT
>CALWMT010000109.1 GCA_944382045.1 uncultured Enterocloster sp.
ACAGCTCCACGCCGTTGTCCATAAGCTCCTTGTGGAGAATCTGGCTCATATCGTAATCAAAGGGAGCCATCACCTGATTTGCTGCCTCCACCACGGACACGTGCTTTCCAGCCTCCCGCAGGTTCTCAGCCACCTCAAGGCCGATAAAGCCTCCGCCTATCACCACCACGTCGGACCTTCCCTCCTGGCCCGCGTATTTGTCCAGCTTCACAATGTCATTCACATTGCGCACGGTAAATACATGGGGGAGAAACACACCCTCAATGGACCGGGGCCGGATGGGGCTGGACCCGGGTGAGAGCACCAGCTCGTCGTAGGCCTCCTCGTACTCCTCTCCGGTAAGCACATTCCTGACCCGGACCTTCTTTGCCGCCCGGTCAATGGCGCAGACCTCATTGCTGGTCCGCACATCAATATCGTAGGACGCCTTAAAGCCCTCCGGGGTCATCAGCACGAGAGACTCCGCATCCCCCACCGTCCTGCTCAGAAAATAGGGCAGGGAGCAGTTGGAAAATGACACGTGTTCCCCTCTCTCAAATACCGTTATGGACGCCTCCGCGTCCAGACGTCTGACTCTGGCGGCAGCGGAAGCGCCTCCCGCCACACCGCCTACTACAAGTACTCGCTTTCCCATTATTCCCTCCTTTTATCAGGCCGGCTTATGCCTGGATGTTTTGAATCACACGCTCCACCGCCGTCTTGATATTCTTCGTATCCGTGGCAAGGTTAAAGCGCACAAAGCCGTGGCCCGTAAAGCTGAACCACTCGCCCACATCGCAGGCCAGACGGCACTTCTTCTGGATAAAGTCCGCCACCTGGTCGCCCGGCATATAGCCCCGCAGGTCGATCCAGGAGAGGTATGTGCCCTCCAAGGGCGTCACAACAATCTTCGGGCACTTCTCGGCAAATTCCTTCACCATATACTCATAGTTGTGGCAGATCAGGGCCTTCACATTCTCCAGCCACTCTGCGCCTCCCCGGTAGGCAGCCTCCAGGGCGGTAAGGCCCATCACATTGGCCTCCGGGCATCCGATGCTCTTGATGTACTCGTCATAGGTCTTCATCAGATCCTCATTGAAGATGATCACATGAGAGTGAATCAGGCCGGCCAGATTGAAGGTCTTGGATCCCGCATTCAGAAGAATCAGGATATCCTTGTAGGCTCCGCCCTTCACGATGGAGGAGGAAATAAACTTGTGATCCCCATAGGCAAAGTCCTGATGGATCTCATCAGACAGGACCAAAACTCCGTGCTTTTTGCAGATGTCGAACATGCCTGCAAGCTCCTCCTCGGTCCACACCCGGGATACCGGATTGTGGGGCGAGCAGAGGATGAACATCTTCACATCGTTGTCCGCGATCTCCTTCTCAAACTTGGCCAGGTCCAGGGTATAATAGCCCTCATGGTTGTCCAGCTCGCAGGTCACCAGCTTTCTGCCCGCGTTCAGGATCGCGTCGTAGAAGGGATAATACACCGGTGAGCAGATAATGACGGAATCCCCCTCCTTGGTGTAGGAGCGCACCGCGGCGTACAGAGAGCCCACCACGCCTGTGGCAAAGCGGACATTCTCCTTTGCCAGATCCATGCCGTGGTGCTCCTTCTGCCACGCAAAAAACGCGTCATAGTAGGAATCCTCTACTCTTCCGTAGCCAAAGACTCCATGGT
Organism: uncultured Enterocloster sp.; assembly: GCA_944382045.1. Taxonomy (GTDB): domain Bacteria; phylum Bacillota; class Clostridia; order Lachnospirales; family Lachnospiraceae; genus Enterocloster. Next base: position 1,667 of record CALWMT010000109.1, read on the forward strand.
TGACGCGCTTGATCAGTGCATCACGCACTGCCTTGGGAGACTGGATTTCCATATCGGCGACCCACAGCGGAAGCAGATCCGCATCCCCGAAGATCTCCTGGAGGGAATCCCACTTCAGCGTACCCGTTCCCTTTCTCTCCACACAATTTTCCTGGCAGAACTTCTCAAAATCCATTACACATACCACCCTTTCCTTTAAATTTTTTGTTTACTAGCTGAACCATATTATAGTACTTATTATATTAGGTGTCAATATCTATGGATATTTTTAAATACAATTAGGCATTATGCCTAAAATATAGGGATTTTTTTGGTGAAATTGTTTTCTAACTTAACTATTTTAACGTGACAGTCCTTCGTTTTTACGCTTTCTTAACGTCTTTCCAATGCGTGCCTTCCGCCTTGGCGCTGTTTTTAAGGCGGCTCTGGCACTGTTTTTAAGTCCGTACAAGCTTGAAACAGCCTTTGGAATATGCTATGATTAAAACCATTAGACCAGCAGGAGCAGATTATATATGAATAACCTTTCAGATATTGACGGACTGTACCGCCGGCTGAACGTCCGTGCAGACATGCTGTATGAGTTCGTCATCTTGTATCACAACTACATCTACAGCCAGCACACCTATGAGGCGGAAAACTGCAATATGATGGAGATACACACGCTTACGTATATTGACGATCAGCCCGGCATCACGGCCACGGAGCTGTCAAAGATATGGCACAAGAGCAAGAGCGCGATTTCTCAGACCATCAAAAAGCTGATGAACGCCGGATATGTGGAAAAGCGGTATCTGGAGAATAACGAAAAGACAGCCCGCCTGTTCGTGACAGAAAAGGGAAGACGGCTCTCCAATATCCACAAGGCCTACGATGTAGCTGACATCAGCCAGACCACCGCCTATCTGGTAGAGCGGTGCAGCGAGGCAGACCTGGACGCCTTCTACCGAGTGCTTGAAGAATATCTCAACCTATTAAAATCCGAGTCAGCGCCGTCCTAACTGCAGGACGCTCCCAGCCTGCGCCGCCAGGCGCACCCACATAGGCATGCCCACAAAAAACCGGACTGCAGCCTCAAAACTGCAGCCCGGTTTTTGATCTTTTGATTTTCCTATACAAACTTAATCAGATTCAGCCCCACCTCACTGGAATATTCCCTGTCCGTCTCCCCCTCGATCTGGTGGAGGAAAAACTCTCCCGTAAGACTGATAATCCCTCGGTTCAAATGGCCTGCATGGACCTCCCCCTTCTCGGGATTCCCCACTGCCATGTGAATGTGCAGGTACGTATTGCCGTTCATTGTGGAAATATTTCCCATGCAGGAGGCAATCTCAAAGTCTCCCTTGTACGTTTGGGACTCATACTGAAATTTTTCACGGTTGAATACGCCCAGCGTCACATCTCCCACTGCGCCGATGCCGTTTACGGTCCCCAGCCGGATGCCTTCCTTTTCGCAGACCTGGCTGACCGCCTGTAAAATCTCCTCGCCCTTATCAATCCGAAGAACATAATCATTTCCAAATTTTCTGTATTCCATTCTCTTTCCTTCCTTTCTGTCAATTCCAGCGCATCTATTTAGACCGCTGTCCTATTTTCCGCAGCAGGGTGCCGCGGGATCCCCGCCTCAGCCGCCATTCGCTTGCTTTCCCCTCCCTAGTAGTGTAAAATAATTGTAACAGGCCATTCTCCCGGCGGCCAAGCCGCCGCAGATGTCTTATTACCCCGTAAATACGAAGGAGGAACCCACATGGATACACGGCAGATCGAGTATATCCTGCAGATCGCTGAGGAAAACAACATCACCCACGCGGCCGCCAAGCTCTTCATCACCCAGTCCGCCCTAAACCAGCAGCTCATCAAGCTGGAAAATGAGCTGGGCACTCCCCTCTTCCACCGCTCCCGCACCAACTGGCACCTCACCGAGGCTGGCAAGGTTTACGTGGAAAACGCCAAGGAGATGATGCGCATCAAGCGGGAGACCTACCAGAAAATTCATGACCTATCCGACGGAAGGCACGGAACCTTGGCCCTGGGCTTCACCGCCGGCCGCGGCATCAACATGTTCACCCAGGCCTACGCGGTCTTCCACCAGCGTTTCCCCAACATCACCGTCCGGCCTCTGGAGGGAATTGTCCGAAACCTCCAAAAGCATCTGGGCCAGGGAGAGCTGGACGTGGCCTTTCTCACCCTGGTAGACAGCGACCGCAATGAGGACATCTACGAAAATATCTTCGAGGAAGAGCTGTTTGTGGTCATCCCCCGCCATCATCCCCTGGGCAGCCGCCCCATACCTTCGGGATGGCAGTACGCCTCTCTGGATATCCGGGAGCTTCGCTATGAGCCCTTTGTGCTGATGGACAAGAGCTCCACCATGCGTTCCATGGTAAACCGTATCTTTTCCGAGGCAGGGATCACCCCACAGGTTCTCTTCGAGACCGGCAATAACCTGACCATCATCTCTATGATCCGCGCCAGGCTCTGCTGCGGCATCCTTCCCTATTATTATGTGAAGGATTTGGATCCAGAGGAGATTGCCAGCTTCCATCTGACTACCCGGCCCACCTGGCATTTTACCGCCTGCTATAAGAAGGGCGGGTATCTGAGCCGTCCGGCCAGGAGCTTCATCGATGTGGTCAAGGAGCAGTGGGGCGGCTACAGCTCCATCAATTAGATTCTGCAGGCCCGCAGCAGGCGGAATACCTGCTCACTGGTGTCCGTCATGTTCTCCCTGGCTGTCTGAGGATCCATTGCCTCCTCGAGCGTCACTATCCTTCGCAGAATGGGGAAAAACGCATCGATTCCTCCCGCATTGCAGGCAATGGCGTCCTTGGTAACGCTGCCGGAAAATGCGATCACCTTTTTTCCATACTGCTTGGCGGTCCGAGCCACGCCGATGGGAGCCTTGCCCATGACGGTCTGCCCATCTAAGCGCCCCTCACCGGTAACCACGATATCCGCGTCCTTTACATAGTCCGCCAGGCGGGTCTCCTCCAGCACAATCTTAATTCCGGACTCCAGGGAGCCATGAAGAAAGGCATAAAATGCAAAGCCAATCCCGCCAGCTGCGCCGCAGCCTGGCGTTTTGCTGTCAATCCCAGGATATTTCGCTTCTGTCAAGGCGCCATAGGCTTCCATCCACTTGTCCATCCTGGCAATCATCTCCTCGTCCGCTCCCTTCTGGGGACCGTAGACAGCGCTGCAGCCCTGAGGGCCGCAGAGAGGATTCGTCACATCACAGGCAATGCGGAAGGTGCACTCCTTGAGCTCCGGCATCACATCTCTGTCCTCAATCCGGCGCAAAGCCTCCAGCCCCTGGGCTCCAAAGGGCACCTGTCTTCCCTGCTCGTCCAGCATGCCAAATCCCAATGCCTGGAGCATGCCCACACCGCCGTCGTTGGTGGCACTTCCTCCGATACCCACCAGGAAATGGCGGCATCCCCTTCGCACTGCATCCCGTATCACCTCGCCCACGCCATAGGTGGTGGTAAGCATCGGATTTCTCTCCTCATCCTTCAGCAGGGGAAGCCCCGCAGCTCCGGCCATCTCCAGAACCGCTGTCTGGCTCTTTTCAATCACGCCGTAGACGCAGTCCACCGGTGTCCCCAGAGGGCCGGTCACCGACAGGGTTACATTCTTCCCCCCCATAGCGCTCACCACCGCTTCCACGGTCCCCTCGCCTCCGTCCGCCAGCGGGCGGACACAGACCTCTGCCTCCGGCCAGGCCTTCTTCACTCCCTGCCCAATAGCATCTCCCGCCTCCAGAGAGGACAGGCTTCCCTTCAAAGAGTCAATCGCAATCGTAACCTTCATTTTCTTCCTCCTCCTAATCTGCCAGCTCCCGCTCATCCAGTTCTGGCCTATATCCCTATTGTAGCAAATTTTTGTCTCATTTAAATAGTACATATAATAAATTATTGCTTGATTTTTAGCAAATAATTTGTTATGTATACCATATCAAGCACATTAGAAAAAGGGGATTCTTATGGACACCATCAGGCAAAAGACAGCCCAGCAGATCGTAGACACGGTCAAGAGCGTCTGCGGCTTTGATATTAACTTTATCGGAGAGGACGGAATTGTCCTGGCAAGCACGGATCCGGACCGCATCGGGTCCTTCCACGAAGCCGGCAGACAGGCTGTACTTGCAGGCGGTCCTATTGAGGTCGGGGAGGACAACCGTTTTTACGGAGCAAAAAAGGGAGTAAATCTGCCCATATTTTACCACGGCTCCATCATCGCGGCCATTGGAATCACCGGCGAGGTGGAGGCCGTGCGCAAGTACGGGACCCTGGCCTGCCGAATCACGGACATGCTCCTCCGGGAGAGGGATCTCTATGTGCAGGGAAGCCAGCGCCAAAATACCATCCATTATATTATGGATTCCCTGGTAAAGGGAAATCCTCTCACCCCCGCCTGGCTGGACGCGTTTCTGGAAGAATATAAGGTCAGCCGGACAGAGCTGTACCGCACCCTGCTTCTGCGGCTGGACATCCGGTATAATCCCGCCAGTCTGTCCCAGATTGAGCGGCGCGTCACCCGTGCCTTGGAACAGACTGCCTCCCCCCTCTATACCTTTCTCTATCCTGGAGAGTATATTCTCTTTTTGAAGGACCGGGCGCTTGTCCAGGCCCGTCCCATTTTCGAGCGTCTGGGGCAGGAGCTGGGCGATATTCTTCGCATCGGCATCGGAAGTCCCAGAAGCATTCTCCAGCAGTCCCTCTCCTATCAGGATGCGGCGGCCGCGGCAGAGAGCCTTGGAGAAGGGGAGCGTATCGCCTCCTATGAGGATCTGGATTTGGATCTGATCATAAAAAGCGCCCGCCGGGATGCCATAGAACGCTTCCTGGCCAAGACCATCGCCCCCCTGTCCCAGGAGGACCGTGCGCTTCTGGCCGTCTATTTTGCCGAAGACCAGTCCCTCGCCCGCACCTGCAGCCGCCTGTTTCTCCACAAAAATACGCTCCAGTACCGTCTGAGCCGTATCCGCCGCCTCTGCGGCTATGATCCCCGCTCCTTTCGGGAGGGCGCGGTGCTGTACCTGGCGCTGCGGGCGGACGCGGCAGCATTCAAAAAGGGAAGTGCAGAATAACTGCACTTCCCCTTTTAAGATTCATAGAATCGCTCTATTCTGATTGCCCGGCTTATTTATCGCTGAGCGCTGCCTGTGCCGCAGCCAGTCTCGCGATCGGCACGCGGAACGGTGAGCAGGATACATAGTCCAGACCGATCTTGTGGCAGAACTCTACGGAAGAGGGATCTCCGCCGTGCTCGCCGCAGATGCCCACATGCAGGCTCGGGTTCACCGGCTTGCCCTTCTCGATGGCCATCTTCATCAGCTTGCCCACGCCGTCCTGATCCAGCTTCGCAAAGGGATCATTCTCAAAGATCTTGGCGTCATAGTAAGCGTTCAGGAACTTGCCCGCATCATCACGGGAGAAGCCGTAGGTCATCTGGGTCAGATCGTTGGTTCCGAAGCAGAAGAAGTCCGCTTCCTTAGCGATCTCATCCGCAGTCACGCAGGCTCTCGGGATCTCGATCATGGTTCCAACCTCATACTTCAGATCCATGCCGGAAGCCGCGATCTCTGCGTCAGCAGTCTCAACCACAAACTTCTTCACATACTTAAGCTCCTTCACATCGCCAACCAGAGGAATCATGATCTCCGGCTCTACCTTCCAATCCGGATGAGCCTTCTTCACATTGATGGCGGCGCGGATAACTGCCTTGGTCTGCATCTTGGCAATCTCCGGATAGGTCACTGCCAGACGGCAGCCTCTGTGGCCCATCATGGGGTTGAACTCGTGCAGTCCAGCAATGATCGCCTTGATCTGCTCAACGGTCTTGCCCTGGGAATCAGCCAGCTTCTTGATGTCCTCCTCCTCAGTGGGAACGAACTCATGCAGAGGCGGATCCAGGAAACGGATGGTAACAGGATTGCCCTCAAGAGCCTCATACAGCTTCTCGAAGTCTCCCTGCTGCTCAGGAAGGATCTTGTCAAGGGCTGCCTCTCTCTCCTCCTCGGTCTCGGAGCAGATCATCTCACGGAATGCATCGATGCGGTCGCCCTCAAAGAACATATGCTCGGTACGGCAGAGGCCGATGCCCTCAGCGCCAAGCTCGCGGGCCTTCTTCGCGTCAGCGGGAGTATCCGCATTGGTGCGCACCTTCAGGGTTCTGTACTTGTCAGCCCAAGCCATAATCCGGCCAAACTCGCCGGCGATAGTAGCATCCACAGTGGGGATGATGCCGTCGTAAATATTTCCAGTGGAGCCGTCCAGAGAGATGGGATCTCCCTCATGGAACTCTTTTCCGCCCAGTGTAAACTTCTTATTCGCCTCGTCCATCACGATGTCGCCGCATCCGGATACACAGCAGGTACCCATGC
>CALWMT010000110.1 GCA_944382045.1 uncultured Enterocloster sp.
GTCACGCTCTCATTTGGAAGAAGCACATTCTCTGCGCCCAAAAGCGCACAGAGATCATTCTGCACCGAGGCGGGATTTCCCGAATCCAGGATCCAATTCTCCTCCAAATCCCCCGGCAGCATAAAGGCAAGGGGCAGCGTATATATATTTTCGTAAAGCCACATATCCCCCGACCTGCCTGCCTGCCGCATCAGATCGCCCGCTGGCTGCTGATCCGGATACAAGCGGTATTTGATAGAAAGCAGGCTGTCCGCCAGCGGCGTGCTTCCCGTAATGCTGTAGGCATTTGTAGAGCTCTCGCAGCCCAGGATCCGATAAAAATCCGAAAGGGAGGCATTTGCCGTGGACGAAAACAGGGAGGCTGACGGAAAATGCATCCAAGCTCCATCATTTTTCGTGCGCTGATCCTCCTTCTCCACCCGGTAAAAGCCAGTGTCCGAAATTCCCTCCACCAGTGTGCGCACATCTTCATTATCGCTCACGTAAGCAGTGCGGCTGGTGGTCGGCACACTGGTCACCGCCATATTCACCGCCGCTTCCACGGAGACTGCTGCAAGCGCCCCCAGAAGCACTGCGTCCAGGCTCCACCTTCTCTTCTTATATAGATAGAGGAGTCCGGCATACAGCGCCAGCAGAACCAGCGCTGCGTAAAACACAGAAAAATGGTATTGCTCCGGATTATCTACCAGCTTCTCCGCCAGAATCACAAAGCCGCTGGCTCCCCAGAAGGCGAGGAGCACATGCTTTAGCGGTGTGCTGTCCAGATGCGAATATGCCTTATAGCACATGGTAAGGATCAGCGCAATATAGATAAAGGACTGACGGCAGGGCAGGCTATTGGGGTAGTGAAATCCGTGCCATATAAAATTCAGCAGATTGGTCGAGAAGCTGGCATAAAACAGGAGAAGAAGGCCGCAGTACACACCCTTCTCCCTGGGGCTGATTCTTCCGCTTCCTATATATATAAGGAAAAATATGAGAACAGCCACCCCGCAGTAAATATTTGGCCAGTGATCCAGGCCGATTTCCGTCCCCACATTTCCAATGTGGCGCGCAATCATGTCAAATATAGAAAAATAGGAGGTCAGGGTTCCCGGAAAATTAAAATCTCCGGAAGCGGTTGCCTGCAGGGCAAAGACTGCGGGCAGAAGGACTGCTGCCGCCAAGCCGCCGGCCAGCATCGAGTACAGGGCAAAGCGGCCCGCTGTCTTCAGCCACCCCAAAGGTCCCTTGGGCGGTGTCAGGATCACCCGCGCAATCACATAAATCACCATAAAAAGGCAGATCATGATGGAGATATAATAATTGGACAGGATAGAGAGGCCAAGGGTAATGCAGTAAAGCTTCCCCTTCCCCTCCTCCACCAGGCACTCCAGGCCCCACAGAATCAGGGGGAACAGCACAATACAGTCCAGCCACATGATATTCCAGCTGTAGGCTGCCATATATCCGCTGAGCGCATAAAAGATTCCGAACAGGCCGGATCCAAAGTCCACTCTGCGGCAGTGCCTGCGCAGATACCAGGTAAAGCTCACGCCCGCCAGCGCTGTCTTAAGCACGATCAGAACCGTCATAAACTCGATAATCAGTCCATCCGGGCAGAAAAACAAAAGCCAGTTTACCGGGCTGGCCAGATAATAGGCATAGAGCGCAGAAAAATTAACTCCCAGTCCAATGTCCCAGGTATAAAGCAGGCTTCCTCCCTGGGTCAGCTTGTGCTGAAATTCCGCAAAAAATGGGGCGTACTGATGATACATATCCGTCCGGAGAAAGCACTCCTCCCCAAAGGGAAAGATTCCTCTCTGGGCAAATATAATAATCATCACTGCAATGGGAACGAAAAAAGCGGCCGCCATGCCATCTGAAGGCTTCAGAATGCGCAGGCCGAAAAATGCGTTTTCCTCCTCATCCCCAGACACAGGCACGTCCCCCTCCTCTATCTGGGCAGAGGTCTCCTCCCTCTTTTCCTCCCGGTATGTCTTCAAGTCCTCTTCTTCCTCCGTCAAAGCTTCATCGTCCGCTGGTCTGCAGACAGCGGCCTCCTCCTGCGGCGGCCCGACAATCTGCAGGATCTCATCCAGCTCTCTCTCCACCTGCTCGATCTCTTCGCGTTCCATCAGCGGTTACCCTCTTTTTTAAATATCCACAGCTTACTGAAAATATAGTTCAAAACCATATTCACAATGGAGGAGGTAAGCTTGCAGAACAGCTCAAACAAAAAGCCCCTTTCTCCTCCCAGCTTGACCATGACCACCATAAGCAGCCAGGTAACTGCTCCAGAAAACAGGCGCGCTGCCACAAAGCCTCCCGCCTCCCGCAGCACATGCATCGGGTGCAGGTCATAGCTGCGAAACACAATCCATTTATTTACCACGTAGGCAAACAGCACCGCTGCCAGCCAGGAAAGGGCCTGAGAAGCTCCTACACCCAGCCCTGCCCTCCGAAAGAGGCCGTAGGACACAAAATCCACCGCCGTTGTCAAGAAACCGCAGATCACATAGCTGACCGTCTCATAATTTATACATTTGCTCCAAAAGCTGCGAAACATCCTGTTCACTCCTCCCCAGCGGGCATACTCACCTGCTGCCCAGGGCCAAATACGCTTTTATTATAGGGTAGGGAAAAACACTTGTAAAGGCTTTACGCGCCATTTTTCATTCCCCCGTACTCCTCAGGCGGAATCATAAGCGCCTCTGCTCCCTCCGTATAATGCATCCCGCCATCCTCCGTCATAAAAATCCCGTAGACATTCTCCATGGATTCAATCAGGCGGCTTCCCTCCTCCAAGCCCAGCGCAAAGCAGGTGGTGCTCAGCCCATCACCGTCCACCGAGTACGGAGAAATAATCGTCACCTGGATCAGACCGTTCTCGTAAGGATATCCTGTCCTGGGATTCAGCAGGTGGTGGTAGTTCACTCCGTTCTCCACAAAATGGCGTTCATAGACACCGGAGGAGACCACTGACATATCGTGGATGTCCAGAGCGCCTGCCACCTCGTTCCGGTCTGCGAAGGGACGCTGGATTCCAATTCGAAAGGGAGCGCCGTCCGGCCTGGAGCCCACGCAGAGCACATTTCCCCCCAAATTGACAATCGCGCTCTCCACCCCCTCTTCCAGGAGGTAGTCCTTCATCTCGTCCGCAATAAATCCCTTGGCGATCGCACCCAGATCAATCGTGGTATCATCATCCGCAAAGGTAACCATATTTCCCTCCAGGGATACCTTCTGATAGCCGACACGCTCCCTGGCCTCCCGGACTGCTGTCTCGGGCGGCACATGCGGATCCTTTCCTGTAAAATTCCAAAGGGAGCTCAAGGGCTCTATCGTAATATCAAAGGCCCCCTCCGATATGCGGCTGTACTCCAATCCCTTCTCGATTACCTCCGCTGTCTTCTCCGACACCTGAAGGGAGCGCTCCCCCGCTGCCCGATGATTCAGCTTATATACCTCACTGGTCTCCTTCGTCCGGCTGAGGAGATCCTCATATTCCTGGCAGAGCGCAAAGCAGCCGTCCAGTATATCCTCATCCTGTGAGTCATAGAGTGTGACTGTGACAAAGGTATTCAACAAAAAAGACGACCTGCTGACAGGATCCGAAACCCGTTTCCCGCATCCCGCCAGACAAGCCGCGCTCAAAACTGCCGTAATTAAAATCATTCTTGTCCTTTTCATGCCTTACATTCTAGCACCGGCCCCTGTAAAAGTCAATCACAGCCGCTCTAAAAGCCCTCGTTTCCCGAAAGCACCCGGGCGAGCTCGCTGTCCCCGTCCAGGATAATGGTCTTATTGTCTCCGGTGAGGGAGGCCTTTAAGGCATCCAAGGCACGGACATAATTGTAGAAATCCGCCTTAGCCTCGTCATTGTAGGCTTCGCTCAGAATCTGCATGTACTGGGCCTCCCCCTCGGCCTTGATCTTCTCCGCCTCGGCATTGGCCTTAGCCACCGTCTCCTTCACGGTCTTATCCGTCTCGTTCTTGATAAGGGAGGACTGGTACTCCCCGTCCGCCGTGTACTGAGCCGCAATGTTGTTCCGCTCCGAGATCATTCTCTGATACACTGCCTCCTTGTTGGAGTCCGGCAGATCCAGCTTCTTTGTCTCCACCGCGTGGATGCGGATCCCGTAGGAATCCATGGCCGTGCCGATGTTGTCCGTGATAACCTGGGCCAGCTCCCCGTCCCTTCCGGAAATAATATCCGATTGATTGGTGGAGGAGAGCACATTTTTAATGGAATTGTAGACCACATTTCCCAGGCGGACCTCCGCCTTCTCCCGGCTGGCGCTTAACGACGACAGGTACTTCACCGGGTCCGTGATCTCCCAGATCACAAAGGAGTCCACCGTCATCACCTTTTTGTCCTTGGTGGTCACATCACTGGGATAGAGATCCGCGATCATCTTGTACCGGGGGATCTTCTGCACCGTCTGGAGGAAGGGGATTTTGAGGGAGGGCCCTGCCGTATCCTCCACCCGCACCACCTTGCCGAACTGCACAATCAGGGAGTATTCCCGGGCGCTGGTCACCACCAGGGGATTGCACACGGCCGCTATCACAATCACCGCTATGAGAATTCCTATATTACGCAAAAACTTCGCCAATGTCCGCATTTCTTAACACCCCCTATTCCTGCGCCGGGCTGTCCTGGCCGCTGCCTGTCCCGCCGGACGCCTGGGCTGAGCCCACTCCGCCTGTGCCCGCCTCATTTCCTGTGAAGGAATCCAGCGGCAGCAGCGTCTGGGTCCCATCCGATCCGTTGATAATTACCTTTAATCGGGGCAGAATATCCTCCATCGTCTCGTAGAACATCCGCTTCTTTGTAATCAGAGGATATTTCGCGTACTCCTCATACATATCATTGAACCGGGCGGCCTGCCCCTCGGCCTCGCTGATCCGCTGCTGGCGGTAGGCTTCCGCATCCCGGGTCACCTTGTCCGCCTGGGCGTTGGCCGCAGGAAGCTGCTCAGACTCATACTTTCTGGCCTCGTTGATCTTGGTATCCATGCCCTGCTTGGCGTCCTCCACCGCCTTAAAGGCGTTGCTGACCTCCTCCGTAGGCGGCTCCGCGTCCTGGATCGTCACGTTGTAGATGCCAAGGCCGATGTCCTCCTTCTCCAGACGCTCGGAGAGAAGGGTCTTCACCCGGGCCTGGATCTCGGATTTCCCTGTGGTGATAACCTCGTCCACGCCGTAGGAGCCCACCGTATCCCGAATGTAGGACTGGGCCAGGTTCTTCAGGATGGTGATATTGTTCTCACTGTTCACATAGGCCCGGATGGGGTCCACAATCTGGTACTCAATATAAAAATCCACATTCACAAAATTAAAATCCCGGGTAATCATCTCGGACTCCGATGGCACGATCACGGAATCCTCTGTGACCTGCTGGCCGCCGCTGCTGTCGTAGGAGGGCTCATAGCCGATGGGCATGCCCTTGATCTCCTTTGACATCTTATACACCTTCTGGATAAAGGGCAGCTTAAGCTTAAGGCCCGAGGAGGTGACGCTGGCGGGCGACCCAAAGGTGGTGATAACCGCCATCTCACTCTCCGACAGAATATAGAAGGAATCCAGCCCCGCCGCAAGAAGCACTGCCGCCGCAATCCCAATCCGTACCGGCCAGAGGATCCGCTTCACGCGCCGTTCCATCCCCTCCCGGTGATCCTGCGGGTCAACGCCGGGGGGTATCTCCTCCGCGTCCACTGTTGTCCTTCTCCCTTTCCGGGAAAACAGGTTCCATTTTCCATTTAACAGCCCCATATGTCTCTCCTTTTTCCGTATTATCTGTCACCAGTGTATCACAAATATCTGCGGAGAGAAAGGGAAAAATAACAGCTGGGAACAGTCATAGCTGCCGCCCAGCCGCGCATCATCCTAGCCGCCCGGCTACTGCCGGACCAGAAGCCCCTCCACGTACCGCATATAGGCCCCGATGGAAAGCACCAGAAAAACCTCCAAAAAGGTAGTGATGAACCCCGCCTGAAGCAGCATGAGAAACGTCATCCCCAGCACCATCCAGAAAAGGAGCCAGGCCCGCTTAAACCGAGGCCGGTCCCGCTGGCTTACAAAGTGAAGAAAGCAGGCCAGGCCCGCCGCAAAGAGAATGGGAGAAAAAAATGCAAACAGCACGTGAAGGGCCGCGCCCACTGGATGAGAATCCGGCACATAGGGGATGGCCACCGCCAGCAGAAGAAAGCATACGGCCAGGCGGATAAGCCCCTGTCCCCAGGCTCTGCGGTAACGCCCCAGGCGGAAGAGATGCCCTGCGTAGAGGCCAAAATAGCCCCCTAAAAATGTCCCCCACATTGCGAACGCCAGCCGGCTCTCGGAAAGGCTGCACTCCGCCGACAGATTTGTTCCGGTCCAGCTGCCCGTGGAGGCCAGAAGCAGGGTAGATCCCGGTATCAGGAAAAAGGTAAATACATCATATTTTCCCCAAAACCTCTCTGTCCTTTGCTTCATTCCTCTGCTCCTCCCCGGCTTTCCAATCATAACAACAAAAACAGGGAACCGTTTCCTCCCTATATTTATAGAAGAAACTGTTCCCTGTCAGTATTTGATGCAGAAGATATTTTTACACTTGAAGCTTTTTCCTGCTGCCGGGCGGCTGCTCCAAGGCAGCAATTCAGGCGGCGGGTAAGCTGTTACTGCTCAAGCCCCTTCAAAAGCTTCTCCACGCTCACCAGCTTCACGCACAGGGCGAAGAGCTCCATCGCAGTGATCAGATCCGACAGCGGCGGATAGGTGGGGGCGATGCGGATGTTGCTGTCGTGGGGATCCTTTCCGTAGGGATAGGTTGCCCCAGCGGGAGTCATAACCAAGCCGGCCTTCTTGCAGCGGGCTACAATGTCCTTTGCGCAGCCCTCAAGGGAGTCAAAGGAGATAAAATATCCGCCCTTGGGATTGGACCAGGATCCTACGCCAAGCCCTCCCAGCTCCCGCTCCAAAATCTGCTCCACCGCCTCAAACTTGGGACGGATGATGTCCGCATGCTTGCGCATATGCTCCACCATGCCGTGGATATCCCCGAAGAAGCGCACATGGCGCAGCTGATTTACCTTGTCATGGCCAATGGTCTGGTTCTTTAACTGGGCCTTGATGTCCTCCAGATTGTTGGGGGATGCGGCAATACAGGCGATTCCCGAGCCGGGGAAGCTGATCTTAGAGGTAGAGGCGAACTTGTAAACCAGATCCATATTGCCGGCCCGCTTGCACTCCGCCAGAATCTCAATCAGATGATCCTGGTCGTGGTCATAGAGGTGATGAACACCATAGGCATTATCCCAGTAAATGCGGAAATCCGGAGCCGCCGGGGACAGTCTGGCAAAACGGCGCACCGTCTCGTCGGAGTAGGAATATCCCTGGGGATTGGAATACTTGGGCACACACCAGATTCCCTTGATCGCATCGTCAGAGGCCACCAGCTTCTCCACCATATCCATATCCGGCCCTGCCGGGGTCATAGGCACATTGATCATCTCGATCCCAAAATATTCCGTAATAGCAAAATGCCGGTCATATCCGGGAACGGGGCATAAGAACTTCACCTTGTCCAGCTTGCACCAGGGAGTATTTCCCATGATTCCGTGGGTCATGGCGCGGGAAATCGTATCGTACATCACGTTCAGGCTGGAATTGCCGTAGATGATAATGGAAGAGGGGTTCACCTCCATCATATCCCCCAAAAGCTCCTTGGCCTCGTCAATTCCCGTAAGGCAGCCATAATTGCGGCAGTCTGTGCCGTCCTCGCAGGTGAGGTCATCGTTGCTGCTGAGCACGTCCATCATTCCCATGGACAAATCCAGCTGATCCACGCTGGGCTTTCCTCTGGACATATCCAGCTTCAGATCCTTTCCCTGAAAATCCCTGTACTTTGCCTTCAGCTCCTTGCGCAGAGCCAAAAGCTCCTCCCTCGTCATCTCCTCGTATGGCTTCATCGTCTCCACCTTTGTCATCCTTCCCTTCTGTCAAAA
>CALWMT010000111.1 GCA_944382045.1 uncultured Enterocloster sp.
GATCTCATTGGCCGTGGCCTTCACCATCTTCGCATCTGATAGGGCAATGCCCGATTTGTACTGCTCCAGGTTGGCGATCGTGGTATTAAAGGTCAGGTCGCTCTTTAAAAACAGGCCGTTGGCCTTGCGCTCCTCCGTGATCATGGCAAAGCCGTGCTCGATGGCCTCCTTGGCGCTGTTGAAATTCATCAGGCGGTTTCTAAAATATACACGGCCCGCCGCACGGGTCCGCACGCCGAAGATGGTTTCCAAAAGCTCCGTACGTCCTGCTCCCACCAGTCCGTAGAGACCGAAAATCTCGCCCTCCCGCACATCAAAGGTGATGTCCTGCAGATGGGGCTCAAACTTGGTGGACAGATGCTGCACAGAAAGAATCGGCTCACCCGGCGTGTTGTCCACCGGCGGGAAGCGGCTCTCCAGAGAGCGTCCAACCATGGCGGCAATCAGCTCATTCATGTTGGTCTCCTTGGAGGGCTTGGTCATCACCAGCTTGCCATCCCGGAGTACGGAGATCTCATCACAGATCTCAAAAATCTCATCCATCTTATGGGAGATATAGATCAAGGAAATTCCCTGATCCTTTAACATCCGCATCATCTCGAAGAGCTTGTCAACCTCCTGCACCGTCAGGGAGGAGGTTGGCTCGTCCAGAACGATCACCTTCGAGTTGTAGCTCATCGCCTTGGCAATCTCACACATCTGGCGCTGGGATACAGACATGTTCCGCATGGGCTGGGTGAGATTGACGGTCATTCCAAGCCTTCTGAACAGCTCAGAGGCCTTCTTTTTCATTCTGCCCTCATCAACAACGCCGGCGGAATTCACCGGATAGCGGCCAAGAAACAGATTGTCGATCACATTCCGCTCCAGGCACTGGTTTAACTCCTGGTGAACCATGGCAATTCCGTTCTCCAGGGCATCCTTGGGACCGGAAAAGCTGATCTCCTTGCCGTTTAAGAAGATCTTCCCCTCATCCTTCTGATAGGTTCCGAACAGGCACTTCATCATGGTGGACTTGCCGGCGCCGTTCTCTCCCATGAGCCCCATCACGGTGCCGCGCTTCACATCCAGATTGATGTGATCCAGCACCCGGTTGCGGCCAAAGGACTTGCTCATACCGCGTATCGATAAGACGATATCATCTTTCTTATCTGCCATACTCAATTACTCCTGTGTTTGCAAATTAATGGTTACATTCCGTAATAATACATTAGGGAGAATCTGCTTCTCCCTAATGCCATGCTGTTCTAGTTCTTCAAATTGTCCGAAGCAGCTGTCCCTGTATTACTGGCTCAGCAGTCCGGTGTAGGAGGCCGCATTGTCCGTCTTCACCATGTTGATGGCAAATGCATCATACTGGCTGGGGTTGCCCAGACGGTTGGTGATATTGGACTCAGTCTGGCCGTCGCCGCCGATGTACTCAACCTCCAGGTTCAGAAGATCATCATACTTCTGAAGCAGGGGCTGATAGGTAGCGCTCAGGAAGTTATCAGCTGCGTTGTAGATGTTCAGCCATACCTTCTTGGTGGGATGTGCGGTGGCATCCAGCTGGTTGGATACTGCCGGGAAGGTAACGGTAGAATCCAGGTAGTCCTGATAGTTATCAGCAGTAACCGCTACGTTCAAAGCGTAGTAGGAGCGCTGCTCCTCGTTGTATACGTACTCATTCTCAGAAAGAACGTTGCCCGCATCGTCAGCGGTTCCGATACCGGTGTCAATGTCAACGCCGTCAAGAGCGTTTCTCAGAACACGGAGCGTCAGGTAAGCCTGAACGTCTGCATGCTGGCTGATGGTGCCGCCGTAGCCCTCTGCGATAGCAGCAACTGCGTCGCTGTTGGCGTCATAGCCGAAGGTGGGAACGCCCTGGTCCTTCGCCCAAGCGTTGAACATGGACATGCCCATGCCGTCGTTGTTGGATACTACAACATCGATGGACTCGCCAAAGGAGGCTGCCCATGTGCCGATCGCGTTTCCTGCGGTAGGTGCATCCCAGGTAGCTCCGGCAGCTGTCTTCATCTCCTGAGAAGCCAGCTCGCGTACCGTATAGGTCTTGCCGTTGATCTCGAGGGTGCCGTCCTGAACATAGGTGGAGCTTCCGTCCGTGTTGGTTCCTACAGGGGTGCTGTCCACAGCGCCGTTGGCCTCAACTGCTGTTCCCAGAGCGTTGCGCACGCCTCTGGTACGGGCGATGGAGTCGTTGTGGCCGATATCGCCGATAGCCAGAACGTATCCGATCACGCCGTCGCCATTGCGGTCGATGGTATCAATGTTAGCCTCGATGTAATCTCTTACCATGGTTCCCTGGAGCTCGGCACCCTGGTTGGCATCGAAGCCTACGTAGTAGGTGTTTGCGTTAAAGCTTAATGCTGCCATATCCAGCTCGCCGGTGGAGCTGTTGGAGGGCTGACGGTTGAACCATACCAGTGGCTTGTCCTTGTTGGCCACCTCGCCGCTTGCTGCCGCTGCGGTGGTCTCCTCCGCCGCTGCCTCTGTGGTGTCTGCTGCCTCCTCTGCTGCTGCCGCTGTAGTCTCTGCTGCTGCCGCTGCGGTGGTCTCAGCCTCGCCGCCTCCGCAGGCTGCTAAAGACAGAGCCATGCAGGATGCCATAGCCACTGCTGTTGCTTTCTTCATCAGTCTCATGATTGTATTCCTCCCTTTCCATCACTGTGGATTATTTCTGCCGGCTTCGAATATTTTTCACTACCGACGATCTTATTATAGCTTTTTTGTTCATTATTTTCCATAAGATTTTTTTCGTTTTTCTATGATTTTTTACTCTATTTTCACAATTTGCTGCGGACAGTTATAATACTTGCCATTCTCCAGATCAATATCGTCCTCCACTGGCCTGCCAAGGGCCTTGTCCGCCGCTATGGTGAATATTGCCTGGGCATATGCCTCCTTGTCGCTGGACACGGTTCCCATCATCCTCCCGCTCTCCACCGCTGCAATCCCCGGTGTGGTCCCGTCTATTCCCACCACCTGGATTCCCAACACATCGGCCCGCTCCATGGCATCAATGGCGCCCAGAGCCATATCGTCATTGTTGCAGATAACCAGCTCTATGGTATCCGGATACTGCGCCAGCCACTGCTCCATCAGCGCAGAGGCCTGGCTTCTCTCCCAGTTGGCAATGCCCCCGGTAATCCGCTCAATGGGAAGCCCCGCGTCCTTCAGCGTCTGGATGGACCATTCCGTCCGTATCAGAGAGTCCTGATGGCTGCTCTCCCCCTCTAAAAGCACGTAGCTGATCACTCCATCTCCATCTGCATCCAGCACAGAGGGATCCTCCCGATAGCTGTCCGCCACGATCTGTCCCTGCAGAACCGCCGACTCCTTTGCGGAGGCCGCCACATAATACAGCTGATCCCACCGGTTCATATCCTCCTCCACGGGCTGGCGGTTAAAAAATACGACGGGCACATTTTCCGCCATTGCCTTATCGATAACGGCAGAGGCGGCTGTCCGGTCCACCGGATTGATGCACAGCGCATCGCAGCCCAGAGCGATAAAGCGCTCCACCTGATTGTTCTGGGTGTACTGGCTTCCCTTTGCCTCCTCTATGTCCAGAATCACCTTGAGCCCCGTCTCCTGCTCCCATGTCTTAGCGCATTTTTCCAGCTCCTGACGTATATTGTTGATAAAGGTATCATCCCCTCGGTACAGGCTCACCCCTATCCGTATGGAATCCCTCGTCTCCTCCGCCGCACCGCTGCAGCCGGCACTCAAAACGCCCGCCCCCAGGACAATGCCGCCCAGGGCAGCCCCCCTCTTAAGCACCTCCATTTTCGGCCCGCATAGCTTTCCTATTTTCACCTCTGTCCTCCCATCACTCAATCGGATAGAGCATCTTTTCATACCTTGAGGTACGCAGATCCTCTTTTTCTATATAATAGCTCTCCAAAACTGCCTCCTGGTTCGCTGAACTTCCGTCCACTGCTTCCACCGCCTGCCAGATGCTGATATAGCCAGCGCTGAATTCATCGGTCACGCAGACCCCGCGGATGATCCCCCGGTCAAGCCCATTTAATATGGAAATGCTGCTCCCCCTCCCATAAAGGGCGCCCACACAATCCCGCAGGCCTTCATCTGATTCCAGGATGGCCGCCAGCTCCTCCAGGCTTTCCGGATCCATCCCCACTGCCACTGCCCGCTTGACGCCGCTCTCCGCCATCCCCTTAAGCGTCCTTCGGTATGTGTCCCCTCCCTCCTTCGCGATGAAGCGGGGATAAAAGCCCTTCTCCTCCAATGCTCGGGACAGGGCAGCATAAAAGCCTTCCGTATCCTGCTCCCTTCCAAATAGATACACGGGAACTCCCGCCGCCCAGTCTACGCTTATGCTGGCTGCGAGCATACTCCCCATCCGTGCAAAATCCGTGGTCACCACCGGCACCGGCAGGGAGGCTCCCGCCTGTGCCCAGACCATCACCAGCGGAACAGAAGCGCTGGCCACGATCCTTTCATAGCTTCCGCTTCCTCCCGCCGGCACCACCACCAGCGCCGCCGCTCCGTCCTGCTCTTCTCTGGTCATAAGCGCCAGCTGCTGGCTTATGTTTTCCTCCTCGTAGAGTGTGATAAAGCTCACATCCGCATTTTTCTCAATGGCTGCCCGGTCCATCCCCTTGCGGAAATTCACATAGCTGGCATCACTGGTATCCTCCACAATAACGGAAATCGGATAAATTCTCCGCTCCTCCTCCTTTATGATTAGGTCCGTGGAGGAGAGCAGGAATAAGAACACAAGAACCACGCCAAAGAGCATCCATATCAGTTTTTCTTTTTTTGAAATCATGCCTTCTCCTTTATCTCCGTCTCAGAGCAGGCCGAGGCGGGAAGGTGGATTCGAATGGTTGTGCCCTCATCCGGCTCCGATTCGATCGTCAGCCCGTACTGCTCCCCAAAATAAAGCCGAATCCGCTCATTTACATTCTTCACGCCGATTCCGGATCCCCGCTTGGAGGGCACATGGCCTGTATCCTGCAAAAGCTTCTCCGTCTGCTCCGCAGTCATGCCCAGGCCATTGTCTGATACAGTAAACCAGAGATCCCCCTTTTCCAGAAAGGCCCGGACCTCAATCTCCCCATCCCCGTCCATAAACTCCATGCCGTGGTAGATGGCATTCTCCACAAGGGGCTGCAGCATCAGCTTCAGGCTGGCAAGCTGCAGCGTCTCCGGGTCCGCCTCAATCCGGTACGTAAATTTATTTTTAAAGCGCATCTGCTGAATCATCAGATAATTGCGCACATGCTCCAGCTCGTCCTTTACCGGGATAATGCTCCTGCCCTTGCTGAGGCTGATGCGGAAAAATCGGGCCAGAGCCGTCACCACCTTGACCGCCTCCGCCTTCTGCTCATTCTCAATCATCCACACAATGATGTCCAGTGTATTGTAGAGGAAATGGGGATTGATCTGGGACTGAAGGGTGTCGAACTCGCTTTTGCGCTTGGACTCGTGCTCTGCCACAATATCGTCCATCAGCACCCGGATCTGCTGTGCCATATCCCGTATGGACCGCCCCAGATGGCGTATCTCGTAGGAGCCGCCGATATAGATATCCGCATCCAGATGCCCGGCCTCAAGGGCATTGACGGATTTTTCCAGGCGCTTGATGGGCCCGGTGATGCGCGAGGAGATATAGGCATTGATCACGACCAGGGCAAACAGAAAAAAGGCCACCACGAATACCACAAACAGCTGGGTCTTAAGTCCGTTTAAGGGAATTCCCTGCTCCGGCGTCACGCCGATCAGCTTCCAGCCGGTGTAGCCCACGGATTTCACTGCAATTTCCCGCTTTTCTCCATTGTAGATCTCCTCGTAGTTCCCATCCTGGAGGCGGGCCGCCTCCTGATAATTCTCCTCCACGATTCCCGCATCGATGAGCTGCATCCTCGGGTGGTAGATCAGCTCCCCACTGCTGCTGACCATGTACAGATACCCCTGATTGCCCAGCGCCGTGTTGTCAAGGAGCTGCTGAAAGCTGCTGTAGCTGATATCCAGAAGCAGGACTGCCTGATCTGTGGAGGTTCCCTGGGTGATTTCCACGGCACGAGTCAGCGTGATGACCCAGCGGTATTGATTTTCATTATTATCAAAAATATACTGCACATGGGGCGTGGTAAAGTACAGGTTGTCCGTGCGCTCCAGAGTTGTCTGGAACCAGGGCTCCTTCGCCACATTAATCCCCGTATTCAACCGGGCTGCCGGAGCCGCCTCAAGGAGTGCGCCGTCCTTGGACAGGAGGGCAATGTTGCAGATGCTGTCCTTGTTGTTGTCGTAGAGGAGCGTAAAATCGCGGTTTACAGATTCAGCGGACAGGTCCGCATTTTTTATCACTCCATAATACAGGGAATCCGAAAGCTTCATGATCGTGCGCAGGTAGGTATCAACCGACCGGTTCACCTGTGTGATCATCGCCTGGTTCTCCTCCCGAATGGCAGCGGTCAGCTGCCCGGAAAGCCGCCCATACAGGGAAATGCCGATCAAAAGGATCGCTGCCAGGGCGCTTACTGTAAAATAAATATAAATCGTATACCGAATGCTGACCCTTCCCAGCAGTCCGGTTTTCTCCGGCTTCTCCATGGCATCCTCCTGTTTTCCTGCGGCATTCTCCTGTTTTCCCGCAGTCGTTAAAGCCGCAGCACTATTACTGGGCGCTTCTAAACCTTGTGGGCGACACGCCGAACCGTTTTTTAAACACGTAGCTGAAATAATTCTGCTCCTGGTATCCCACCTTCTGCGCAATGATATAGGTCTTGTCGTCCGTCTCGTTGAGAAGCTCCACCGCCTTGGACAAGCGCACATCCGTCAGATAGGCGATGTAGGTCTGTCCGGTTTCTTTTTTAAAGACCGTGGA
Organism: uncultured Enterocloster sp.; assembly: GCA_944382045.1. Taxonomy (GTDB): domain Bacteria; phylum Bacillota; class Clostridia; order Lachnospirales; family Lachnospiraceae; genus Enterocloster. The sequence continues at coordinate 6,854 of CALWMT010000111.1, forward strand.
AAAGTAGGCTGGGCTCATATGAAGCTCCCGGCAGATCATCTCCACAGAGAGATCCGGGTTCTGGTAATGCTCCTGGATGTATCGCTTTGCCTCCAGTATCACCCGGCGGGTGGTATTGTCGCGCTCCCGGTTCATGCGCTCGTTCATCTGGCAGGCCGTGCGGATGATCCACTCCTCAAACTCCTCCCTGTGCAGGGAGGACGATAGAATTTCTGTATAATGCTCCTGCATGCTGGGAATGTCTCCCGGATCTAGCTCGTACTGCTGCATCAGCTGCATGAGGCAGTTCGTGATGGAAAGCATGAAGAGCTGATACTGGCGCAGGTGGACCTTGGCGTCCTCCATGCGCGCTGTCAGGCCATGGACAACGGCTTCGATTTTTTCCTTTGGTCCGAATTTTACCGCCGACACCAGCTCTGACTCGTCCTTCGCGTCCAGCTGAAGCCTGCCGCGTCCCACCGGCTCCACATCGTTGATATAAATAGTCTTCCCTGTTCCCACAATTGCCTTGTAGCCCAGGGCCTCCACCGCTGACTGATAGGATTTTCTCAGCTTTTCCAGCCCTGTACAGCTGTGTCCCACGCCGATGGTCACTGTAACCTCAAGAATCCGGCGGCACTCCTTGCAGATGTCTCCCAGCTGGTCGATCAGTCCGGTCTGCGTATTCTCCCCATCCACTGCAGCTACCAGAGTCAGGCCTGCCGTGGAATTAAAGAGGGCGAACCGGCAGAATTTCTTTAGGTGGTCCTCCATCAGCTGGCGCACAGAAATGGGAATCAGCTCCCTGTGCTGGGAAAGCGGCTGTCCCTGCGCATTCCTGCGCATATCTGCCAGGCTTTCATTCTCCGGCTCATCCTGGATTTCTACGCTGACCACAGCGGCAAGCCATTTTCTGGCCCCCAATATGTCCACCCCGTATTCTCTGAGGCGTCCCTCCACCTGGTCTGCGGGTATGCTTCCCCTGGCCAGATCATTCAAAAAGAGCTCCCGCAAAATGGGAAGGCTGTGCTGATAGCTCTCGCGCAGCCGATCCACATTTCTGCGCTGCTCGATCTCCTCGTCCAGATTCGCCTTCACCCGCCGCAGGATCTCTGTCAGCTCTTCC
>CALWMT010000112.1 GCA_944382045.1 uncultured Enterocloster sp.
TGGGTCACGGGGATGTCTGGGCCTGGGGAGGAAGAACCTTTCAGGCGGGTTAGCAGCTGCAGCAGCATCCGTCGCCAGCGCCGTCAGAGCAGCCGGGGCCGTCAGGCCTTCCGGGACCCATGCCGCCGGGACCGCCCGGCCTTCCGGGACCGTCAGAGCCCGGTCCGCGGCCGTAGAGGGCGTCGTTGTAGCCGGTCCAATAGCCGTTGTGGAAGCCTTCGCGGTAGGCGTGGCGGCGCACGCCGGCGCAGATATCATTTCCCGGTCCCACACCGCCGGGGCCGGAGCCGCCCGGGCCTACACCGCCGGGACCTCCGGGGCCGGGCCTGCCGGGACGGCAGCTGGTACGGCAGCAGCAGGGACAGCAACAGCAGCAGCGGAATCTAAAATTACACATATAGGGAACCTCCTTTTGCTTTGTTTGCGCAACCGTTGGTGATGATTGCGTTTGTACTATATCATATGGGACGGTAAGACAAAGTGTTACTGGCGGGAAGCAGCGGCAAAACCGCTGGCCTGAGCTGCTGCGCTGAACTGCTGTGCAGCTTTCTGTCACCAGCCTCGGCATATTTCATAGACTATAGTAGAAAACAAAGTGAAAGGAGCATCCGCTTTATGGATTCTTATACAGATGTGAGAGGGCAGTGCTGCGGAAGCGGCCGCCGGTCCTGGGAGACCCATCACCGGTGCTGTCCCTGTACGCCGCCTGCTGGCGGAGATATGCAGCCCATGCCATGGCCGGCTTGGGATATGGGCCAGGGAACCGTGCCCATCCCGACACCCTATGAGGGAGGCGCTTCCTACGGATGTCCCGCGTCCGGCGCTGGTGTGCTGGAGCAGAATTATCCGGTGGCCATGGCCTACGTGCCCTGGCAGCAGTGGCAGAGCCCCTACGCGCCGGAGCGCGGCCTGGCGCAGGGGACCATTTTCCCGGATCTGGATTTGATTTTTGCTTATGGGAGGTGCAGTAAATGATGAATCCTGGATTTAACCCGTCCCGGGAGGCCATGCTGCAGCAGGTGAACCAGGCCAGCTTCGCCGCTGTGGAGGCCAATCTTTACCTGGACACCCATCCCTGCGACACCCAGGCTATGGCTTATTTTAATCAGATGACAGAGGCGTATGAGAATGCAAGGAAGGCCTACGAGGCCCAGTTCGGCCCCCTGACGGCATCCGCCAGCCGGGAGAGCGCGTACTGGTCCTGGGTGGAAGACCCGTGGCCCTGGGAAGGAGGGAATGTCTGATGTGGATATATGAAAAGAGACTGCAGTTCCCGGTAAATATCAAGCAGCCGAACGCTAAGATGGCGCAGTTTATCATGAGCCAGTACGGCGGGCCCGACGGCGAGCTCGGCGCCTCCATGCGCTATCTGTCCCAGCGCTACGCCATGCCCTACAAGGAATGCAAGGCTGCCCTTACAGATATCGGAACCGAGGAGTTAGCCCATCTGGAGATAATAGCCGCCATCATCCACCAGCTCACCAAGGGGCTTTCCGCCAAGGAGCTGGAGGAGCAGGGGTTCGGCCCCTACTATATTGACCACACCACGGGCATATGGCCCCAGGCTGCAGGCGGCATCCCCTTCAATGCCTGCGAGTTCCAGTCCAAGGGGGACGTGATCACGGACCTCCACGAGGATCTGGCTGCAGAGCAGAAGGCCCGGAGCACCTACGACAACATCCTCCGCGTGGTGACGGACTACGATGTGTGCGAGCCCATCAAGTACCTGCGGGAGCGGGAGGTGGTGCACTACCAGCGGTTCGGCGAGCTTCTTCGCATCACCCAGGAGAAGCTGGACAGCAGGAACTTCTACGCATTTAACCCGGCCTTTGACGGAAATGGGGCCGGCGTGACGGGAATGTAGAGACAGCATACCCATAAAGGAAAAACAGAGCGGTACAGCCCTTCGGCTATGCCGCTCTGAGGTGTGTCTTACGCGCTCCGCCCCTCGCTCTTTTCTTTTTCCATCTCTTTTTTCAGATTCTTCTGTGCTGTGGCCAGCATGAGCTTGATGCGGTTTAACTGGTTCACCTCGCTGGCGCCCGGATCGTAGTCCACGGCGATGATGTTGGACTGGGGATAGTTGCGCCGCAGCTCCTTGATGACGCCCTTGCCCACGATGTGGTTGGGCAGGCAGCCGAAGGGCTGGGTGCAGATAATGTTCTCCACGCCGCTGTGAATGAGCTCCAGCATCTCCCCGGTGAGGAACCACCCCTCGCCGGTCTGGTTGCCCAGGGACACAAAGCCCTTGGCCATGTCCGCCAGCTGGCGGATGTCGGAGGGCGGGGTGAAATGCCGGCTTGCGGCAAATTCCTTCTTGGCTGCTCTGCGGAAATACTCTAAGAGGGCGATCCCCGCATTGCACAGATAGGCGGTGGACTTCTTGGTGCCCAGGTGATCCGCCTTGAAATTGCTGTTGTAGAAGCAGTAAAGGAGGAAGTCCATCAGGTCGGGCATCACGGCCTCGGCCCCCTCGGCCTCCAGAAGCTCCACCACGTGGTTGTTGGCCAGAGGGGAGAATTTCACCAGAATTTCTCCTACGATGCCCACCTTGGGCTTCTTTATGTCAAGCCGGGGCAGGGCGTCAAAGTCCCGGATAATGCCCCGGATGTTCCGGGTGAATTCCATCATGGCCGCACTGCGCTTGGACAGGGAGGCGATGCAGCGGGCCTTCCACTTCTCATGGAGGGCGTTGGCGCTGCCCGGCTCCGCCTCGTAGGGCCTGGTGGCGTAGAGCACCCGCATGAAGATGTCCCCGTAGACAATGGCCTGCATGGCCTTGGTCAGCAGAGGCACCGTGAAGGTGAAGCCGGGATTGGTCTCCATGCCGTTGGCATTTACCGAGATCACAGGGATCTGGGACATGCCCGCCTTGTCAAGGGCCCGGCGGATAAAGCCTATGTAGTTGGAGGCCCGGCAGCCGCCGCCGGTCTGGCTCATGAAAATGGCTGTGTGGTCCAGATCGTATTTGCCGGACAGCAGGGCGTCCATAATCTGCCCGATCACGATGAGGGAGGGATAGCAGGCGTCATTGTTCACGTACTGCAGCCCCACGTCGATGGCGTTCCGGTTGTGGTTCTGGAGCACCTCCACCTTGTAGCCGAAGGCCCGGATGGCGGGCTCTAGGAGATCAAAGTGGATGGGCGACATCTGGGGACAGAGAAGGGTGTAGTCCTTCTTCATATCCTTGGTAAAGAGCACCCGGTGGTAGGCGCTGGAGACCACCTTCCGCTGATAATGCCTCTGATCCCGCACCCGAAGGGCGGCGATGAGGGAGCGGATGCGGATCCGCGCGGCCCCCAGGTTGTTCACCTCGTCAATCTTGAGCACGGTGTAAATCTTTCCTGAGTGGGTCAAAATATCGGAGACCTGATCCGTGGTCACAGCGTCCAAGCCGCAGCCAAAGGAATTGAGCTGTATTAAATCCAGGTTATCCTGGGTCTTCACAAAGCTTGCGGCCGCGTAGAGCCGGGAGTGGTACATCCACTGATCCGTCACCACCAGGGGACGCTCCACATCCCCCAGGTGGGAGACAGAGTCCTCGGTGAGAACGGCAAAGCCGTAGGAGGTGATGAGCTCCGGAATGCCGTGGTGGATCTCCGGATCCACATGGTAGGGCCGCCCCGCTAAGACGATGCCCCGCCTGCCGTGCTCCTTCATCCAGGCCAGAGTTTCCTCGCCCTTCTTCTCCATATCCTTCCGGGAGGCAATGAGCTCCTCCCAGGCGGCGTGGGCCGCCATCTTCACCTCGGCGGCGGGAATCTGGAAGGCCTTGGTGAATTCCTTCACCAGGGCATTCGTGAGAATCTCCTCATTGGTAAAGGCCATGAAGGGATTCATAAAGCGCACATTTTCCTCGCCCAGGGCCTCCACGTTGTTCTTGATGTTCTCCGCGTAGGAGGTGACCATGGGGCAGTTGTAGTGGTTGCCGGCCTCCGGGGTCTCATTCCTCTCATAGGGAATGCAGGGGTAGAAGATGAACTTCACGCCCTGGAGGATGAGCCAGGAAATGTGTCCGTGGACCAGCTTGGCCGGGTAGCACTCGGACTCGCTGGGGATGGACTCAATGCCCAGCTCGTAAATCTGCCGGGTGGACTGGGGGGAGAGCTGGACGCGGAAGCGCAGCTTCTCAAAGAAGACCGCCCAGAAGGGGAAGTTCTCGTACATGTTGAGCACCCGGGGAATGCCCACCACGCCCCGGTCCGCCTTGTCTAAGGGAAGGGGCTCGTAGTCGAACATCCGGTGGTATTTGTAGTCAAAGAGGTTGGGAACCTCTTTTTTTGATTTCTCCATGCCCAGGCCGCGCTCGCAGCGGTTGCCGGAGATAAAGCGGCGGCCGCTTCCGAACTGGTTGACGGTGAGGACGCAGTGGTTGTTGCAGCCCTTGCACCGGGCCATGGAGGTGGTATATTTTAAGGAAATAATCTTGTCTAAGGGCAGCATGGAGGTCGCCTGCTCCCCGCCCATGTGATACCGCTCCCTGGCGATGAGGGCCGCGCCGAAGGCGCCCATGATGCCGGCGATGTCCGGGCGGACCGCCTCGCAGCCGGAGATCTTCTCGAAGCTGCGCAGCACCGCGTCATTGTAGAAGGTGCCGCCCTGAACCACCACGTGCTGGCCCAGATCCGAGGGGCGGGTGATCTTGATTACCTTAAATAAAGCGTTTTTGATCACAGAGTAGGCAAGGCCTGCGGAGATGTCCGCCACGGATGCGCCCTCCTTCTGGGCCTGCTTTACGTTGGAGTTCATGAACACAGTGCAGCGCGTGCCCAGATCCGTGGGGTTCTTGGCAAAGAGGGCTTCCTTGGCGAAGTCCTCCACGCTGTAGTTGAGGCTCTTGGCAAAGGTCTCAATAAAGGATCCGCAGCCCGAGGAGCAGGCCTCATTTAACTGCACGCTGTCCACGGTGCCGTCCTTGATCTTGATGCACTTCATGTCCTGGCCGCCGATGTCCAGGATGCAGTCCACGTCCGGCTCAAAGAAGGCCGCCGCATAGTAGTGGGAGATGGTCTCCACCTCCCCCTCGTCCAGCATCAGGGCGGCTTTTAAGAGGGCCTCCCCGTAGCCGGTGGAGCAGGACCAGGCGATGCGGGCCTTCTCGGGGAGTTCATCCCTTATCTCCTTCATGGCTCGGATGGCTGTGGCCAGGGGGCTTCCGTTGTTGTTGTCATAAAAGCGGTAGAGGAGGCTTCCGTCCTCGCCCACCAAAGCCACCTTGGTGGTGGTGGATCCGGCGTCGATGCCTAAGTAGCAGCAGCCCTCATAGGAGGAGAGGTCCGCAGACTTCACGCTGCTGTCCGCGTGCCGCTTTACAAAAGCGTCGTACTCCTCCTGGTTTTTAAACAGGGGCTCCATCCGCTTAACCTCAAACTCCATCTTGATGCCGCCGGAAAGGGCGGCGATCATGTCGTCCAGCTCCACAGCCTCCTGCCCCTCCTGGGGGTTCATAGCCGCGCCCACGGCGGCGAAGAGGTGGGAGTGCTCCGGGGCAATAGTCTGCTCCGGGGTCAGGCGCAGGGTGCGCACAAAGGCAGCCCGAAGCTCCGGGAGAAAGTGAAGGGGGCCTCCCAGGAAGGCCACATTTCCCCGGATGGGCTTGCCGCAGGCCAGGCCGCTGATGGTCTGGTTGACCACAGCCTGGAAGATGGAGGCGGCTAAGTCCTCACGGGTGGCGCCCTCGTTGATTAAGGGCTGAATATCGGACTTGGCGAACACGCCGCAGCGGGCGGCGATGGGGTAGATAGCCTTGTAGCTCTTGGCGTACTCATTGAGCCCGGCGGCGTCGGTCTGAAGCAGGGACGCCATCTGATCGATGAAGGAGCCTGTGCCTCCGGCGCAGATGCCGTTCATGCGCTGGTCAATGCCGCCGGTGAAATAGATGATCTTCGCGTCCTCTCCGCCCAGCTCAATGGCCACGTCGGTCTGGGGCGCGTAGTCCTGGAGGGCGGAGGCCACAGCCACCACCTCCTGGACAAAGGGCACCTTTAAATGAGAGGAGAGCGTGAGGCCGCCGGATCCTGTGATCACGGGAAGCACCCTTGCGGGGCCGGTCTTCTCCCTGGCCTCCCTAAGCAGGTCCGCCAGAGTCTCCTGTATATTTGCGTAATGGCGCCGGTAATCGGAAAATATTATATGAAGGTCCCCGTCAAGCAGGGCAACTTTTACAGTGGTGGAACCAATATCGATTCCCAGGGTATATGTAGTAGATGTCTCAGTCATATCTTCGGGCAGAGCCCTGTCCTCCTTTGCAGCATGCGGTTTCGCAGAACGCGCCCACTAAAGCATCCTACAGTTTAACATAAAACTTCGCGAAATACAATTGGAAGGTATTGTTAAAAAAGTGTTAAAAATAATAGCGAAAATCTGCGTTAACCGCATCAAAAACCGGAGCTTGTATATTTTCCCAATATCATATACAATAGATTTGTGAATGTTCGCGGTGGTGACGTCTAAGACAGATGGGGAGAAGAAGGAGTGCGGAAGTATTTCTATGAAATAAACAGGCCGGACCGGAATCTGCGGATGCGCCAGTATATTTACTGGATCGGCCCATACCGCTACAACTGGCATGAAGAACTGGAGATCATGCTGATTTTAAAGGGCCAGGTGGAGCTAAGCTGCGCAGGGGTAAGCTACTGCCTGGAGGAGGATGACCTGATTGTGATTGATTCCAATGTGGGCCATGCCTCCCTGGCAAGGAGCGAGGGGAGCATCGCCATGGTGATTCATCTGGATCCCTCCTATTTGCGGGTGTATTACAGCCCGGTGGAGGATTACCGCTTTTTTGGCTGTACGGACGAACACACCAGGGACAGCCGTCCGGCAAAGGAAATCCGCCGGATGATGGCCTTTTTGATTACACGGATGGATACGTCAAGCCCTTTGGAGAAGCTGCGGTTTGAACAGGGCCTAAGCAGCCTGCTTCTTCAGCTTTTCCAGCTTTTCGCGCCCCGGCGGATTGACCGCTCGGAGGCGGCGAAAACCCAGAAGCAGAAGGACATTATGGAGCGGGTCGTTGCCTTTGTGGAGGAAAACTACCGGCAGCGGATTACCTTAAAGGAGCTGAGCCGGCTGTGCGGCTACAATACGACCTATCTCTCCACCTGGTTTAAGGGCCATATAGGCTTAAATTTTTATGATTACCTGATGCGCATCCGCCTGCGGGAGGCCACCCTGGAGCTGTGCTCCACGGATAAGACCATCCTGGAAGTGGCGGGGGACAATGGATTTGGGGATGTGAAGTCCTTTAACCTGTGCTTTCGCCGCACCTTCGGAAAGTCCCCGGGCGAATACCGCCGTCAGATACTGGCGGAGAATAAGGGGATGGACTTTAAAGAGAAGCGCCGCTTCCTGCCCCTGGATCATGAAGGGGTTAATGAAAAGCTGGAGGAGTATCAGCTGAAGCTTGAGAGCTTTGGGACAGAGGATATATTTGTGGGCCGCCGCCTTCTGGGCCAGGAAATGATAGAAGGGATTTTGGGACAGGCAGAGGCAGCGGAGAAATGGAGCAAAAACCTGTCAGAGCAGGTAGGAGAGCTTCGGGAGAAGCTGCTCGAGCTGAAAAAGACAGCCTTGTAGAAATCAGGACGGTTCTGGTTTCTGCAGGGCTTTTTTTTGTGGTCCCGAACAGCTGCCTGAAAAAAGGAAACATGGGAAAATATTTGGAACCTGAAATCATGAAATTTCGGGAAAATCTAAAATATACGGGGAAAAATAAGGGTAAATCTTTGGATTGTATAAATCAGAAAATGTGAACGCATGGAAAAATGGGACGGAGAAGGGAAAAACAAGTTCAAAACGAAAGGAAAGAAATCCCCGGCACTTTTTGCTACAATGTAGGAGAAATGAGAAAGAGCTGCTGCTAAAAGAAAAGGGGGAAGTGATTCTATGAAGATTACAGACTTGACAACGATTCCTGCCGGAAAGTACCTGTTTATCCAGGT
>CALWMT010000113.1 GCA_944382045.1 uncultured Enterocloster sp.
AGCATGGGCTCCGACCTCTACACCTATGTGGACAATAAGATTGTACCGGAGATTGAAAAGCTCAGCTCCGTGGGCGAGGTGTCCCTGGCCGGCGGCCAGAGCAGCTACGTGCGGGTAGAGCTGATGGCGGAAAAGCTGGAGCAGTACCATCTGTCCATGTCCCAGGTGGCCCAGATCGTGGGCGCGGCGGACTTCACGGTACCCGCCGGGGATGTAAATGTGGGCAGCCAGAACCTGGATGTAAGCGTGGCCAACGACTACGACAGCGTGGACAGCTTAAATGATATCGCCATCCCCCTGCAGGACGGAAACATCATCCATCTGTCGGACATCGCCACCGTGTATCAGACTCAGGAGGAGGCAAGCTCCATCGGCCGCTACGACGGGGAGGACGTTATCTCCATGTCCATCAGCAAGCAGCAGAGCGCCACGGCCATCGATGTGTCCGAGCAGGTTATGGCGGAGCTTGAGGAGCTGGAGCAGATGAACCCCTCCCTGCATTTTACGGTGATCAATGATTCCAGCGAGATGATAGAGGAGTCCATCAATGACGTGTTCCAGACCGTAGTCCTGGCAGTCCTTTTGGCGATGGTGGTTCTGTGGCTCTTCTGCGGCGACCTACGGGCCTCTGTGATCATCGGTGCTTCCATCATAAGCTCCGTGGTTCTTGCCCTCATAAGCATCAGCGCCATGGGCTTCTCGCTGAACGTTATCTCACTGACCTCCCTGGTATTCGGCGTGGGCATGATGGTGGATAACTCCATCAACGTGCTGGACGGCTGCTTCAGGGCCAAGGAGAAGATGAATTACTATGACGCGGCCATTGAGGGAAGCCGGACCATGATCGGCGCCATCACCGGAGGTACAGTGACCAACTGTATCGTGTTTGTCCCCCTGCTTCTTCTGCAGGGCATGACGGGCCAGCTCTTTACCCAGCTGTCCTGCACGATCATTTTCTGTCTGACCGCCTCTCTGTTCTCCGCGGTTACCATGGTGCCCCTGTGCTTCTATATGTGGCACCCCAAGGAGAATGAGCACGCCCCTGTAAACGGACTTCTCAAGGGAATGCAGAATTGGTACAGAGGCCATATGGGGAAAATTATCCCTCAGACAAAAAAGGTGTTTACTACTACGATTCTGCTTTTGGTGCTCGCCTTTGGCCTTGCCACCCAGCTTGGCTTTGAGCTGATGCCGGCGGTGGACGAGGGAATCGTAGATATCAGTGTAGCCATGAAGCCGGGAACCACAGTAGAGAATGTAAATAAAAATGTGGCGGAGATTGAGGCCCTGGTGGCGAATGACGAGGACCTTGACTATTATCTGCTCACATATGGCTCCAGCGGCCTGAGCATTTCCGGCGGCGATTCCGTGTCCATCACAGCCTACTTAAAGGACGACAGAAAGCGCTCCACCAACCGTGTGATCAATGAGTGGATGGAGGAAGCGGCCTACATGGAGAATGTGACCATCAGCATGGATCAGGGAAGCAGCACGGGAAGCACCATGACCGGCGGACGCCAGATTGAGGTGGACCTCCAGAGCACGGACTACGATGCCCTGCGGGAGGAAACCAACCGCCTGGCAGATGCGCTGCGAAAGAGGGATGACGTTATCCAGGTGCACTCCTCCGTGGAGAACGCGGCCCCCATTCTCCGGGTGAATGTGGATCCGGTGAAGGCCCAGGCAGAGGGTCTGACCCCTGCCAGCATTGGCTCTACGGTATACAGCAATCTCAGCGGAATCACGGCATCCACCATCCGGGTGGATAACGAGGACATCGATGTGATCGTGGAGTTCGCTGAGGACAAATACGACACAGTGGCAAAGGTGGAGGGCATGCTCATCACCACGCCCGCGGGAACCCAGGTGCCTTTGGAAAACATGGCGGAAATCTATTACGAGGACAGCCCGCAGCAGATTGAGCGCAAGGATAAGGTCTACCAGGTTGCCATTACCATGCAGCCCAAGACCGGATATGAGGACACTGCGGAGATGGCGGTGAAGGAGTTTGTAAATGACTGGCAGTTTGGCCAGGGCGTATCCTCCGCTCCCAACGCCATTGACGAGAGTATGAACGAGGAGCTGGGCGCTCTGGGAGGCGCTTTGGTGACGGCAATTTTCCTGATCTTTATTGCCATGGCGATCCAGTTTGAGTCGCCCAAATATTCCCTGATGGTGATGGTAACCATCCCGTTCAGCCTGATCGGCGCCTTCGGCCTTCTGTTCTTGGCCAACAGCCCCATCAGCATGACCTCCATGCTTGGCTTCCTGATGATGGTGGGAAATGTTGTGAACGGCGGCATCCTTTATGTGGAGACAGCCAACCAGATGCGGGCGGAGATGCCCCTGGAGGACGCTCTGGTGGAGGCGGGCGCTATCCGTATGCGGCCCATCCTCATGACGGTGACTATCACGGTGGTGTCCGAGCTGCCCAACGTCCTGGCGTTCGGAGAATCCGGCGAGACCATGCAGGGCTCAGCTCTTGTTAATGTGGGCGGGCTTATCGCTTCCACGGCGCTGATGCTTCTGATGATGCCCACCTTCTACCGGTTTGTGACCCGGATGGGAAGGAAGCGCGATGTTCCGCTTTTGGATGATTAAAAAATATAGAGAGACGTGAGCGCCTGAAGCTTTTATAAAGCAGAAAAACCGGAGCAGCGGCAGCGATGCCCGTTCCGGTTTTTCTGCTTTTTTACCTCGAAAACGCCGCCGCCGCAATGCAATGGGTTATTTGCAATTTGCCTTCCCCGTGCTATAATGGGAATTCAGAGACGACAAGACAAGGAGACTGAGCCCGCTGTGAAATTCTATCTGGCCCCTATGGAGGGCATAACCGGCTATATTTACAGAAACGCATACCACCGGTATTTCCGGCCCATGGACAAGTATTTTACCCCCTTCCTCTCGCCGGGGCAGGCGGGGGAGCTGCGGGACCGGGATGTAAAGGAGATCCTGCCGGAGAACAATCCAGGGCTCTGCCTGGTGCCCCAGCTTCTCACCAACCGAGCGGAGGCCTTTTTGGGAGCGGCCCGGCTGCTCGCCCAGTATGGATACCGGGAGGTGAATCTGAATCTGGGATGCCCTTCGGGCACGGTGGCGGCCAAGAAAAAGGGTGCGGGATTTTTGGGCTTTCCCGAGGAGCTGGACCAATTTTTGGAGGCGGTGTGCCGGGGAATGGAGGAGCTGGGCATGGAGCTCTCCATAAAGACGCGGCTCGGGAGACGGGAGCCGGAGGAATTTTCCGCTCTTCTTGAAATTTACAAAAAATACCCCATAAAGGAGCTGATCATCCACCCCAGGGTGCAGAAGGATTTTTATAAAAATACCCCCAATCTTGAGGCCTTTGCCCTGGGAATGGGGAAAAGCGCCTGCCCGGTGTGCTACAATGGGGATATCACCTCTGCAGGATCCCTGCAGGCAGTCAGTGCGCGCTTCCCCGAGCTGGACCGGGTGATGATCGGAAGGGGCGTGCTGGCGGATCCATTTCTCTTGGAGCGGGTGGAGGCAGCGGGCAAAGCCGTTTGCAGGGGGGACGGGGCGGACAGCGCAGCGCTTCCAGACTCCAAGGAGCAGAGAGAGCGCCTGCGCCGGTTCCACGATGCGCTTTTTGGGGAATACCGCCGGGTCATGTCCGGGGACCGGAACGTGCTCTTTAAAATGAAGGAGCTGTGGTCCTATCTGATTTTGTGCTTTCAGGATGACGGAAAGTATTTAAAGAAAATCGGGAAGGCCAGGACAGCGGGAGAGTACGAGGCTGCGGTGGCTGCAGTGTTCGGGGATTTGGAGATGCGGGCGGGCGGCCTTTGAGGCGGGTGCGCCCCGCATAAAAAAGAGGGAGCCGGCAGAAGGGGACTGCCGGCTTAGGTATGAAAAAGTGTTTTATGTAGGTAAAAGGTTTCTTGCCTTACGCTTATTACTATACAGGGAAATTATGACTAAAGTTTGAGCAGTACCTAAAAAATAAATAAACATTCGAAACATATTGTGAAAGAATTCTTAAACAGTCCGTGAAGGCGGAGAAAAGGCCGGCTGTCCGGAACTGGCGGAAAGGAGAAGCGACAGCATGTATGATAAGCTGACCCAAAAGGATATTGAAAAAATGATGGAGGAGATCGAATACCGCAAGCTGGTGGTGCGCAAGGAGGCCCTGGAGGCTGTGAAGGAGGCCAGGGCCCAGGGAGATTTGAGTGAGAACTTTGAGTACAAGGCGGCAAAGCAGGACAAGAATCGGAACGAGAGCCGGATCCGCTATCTGGAGCGGATGATCAAGACGGCCTATGTTATCTCCGACGAGTCGAGGCCGGATGAGGCGGGCATCGGGGATCGGGTAGAGCTCTACATCCCGGAGGACGATGAGACAGAGACCTATAAGCTTGTGACAACTGTGCGGGGAAATTCCTTAAAGGGCCTGATCAGCATCGACTCACCCCTGGGGAAGGCGCTCAGAGGACGAAAAATTGGCGATAAGATCTATGTAAGGGTGAATGAAGCCTACGGCTATGAGGCAGAGATACGCGCCATTGACAAGAGCGCAGAGGAAGAGGAGGAGAGTCTGCGCAAATATTAAGGGAGGCAGGCCGCCTCTGGCGGGGCGGCATATCCTTTGGAGGCAGACAGCGGGAATAGCGGAAAGGAAGGCACAATATGGCTGCAGTGAACATGACAGAAGGAAAAATAGGCCGGCACCTGATCAACTACTCGGTGCCCCTGATTCTGGGAAATTTGTTTCAGCTCACCTACAATGCAGTGGATTCCATCATTGCGGGGCGGTTTATTGGGAAGGAGGCCTTGGCGGCAGAGGGAACCGCCAGTCCGGTGATGAACATTGTCATCCTGGGTATCTCTGGGATTTGTATGGGAGCGTCAGTCCTCATGAGCGAATTCTATGGTGCAGGGCAGAAGGAAAAGCTTAAGCGCGAAATGTCCACCACCGTGCTCTTCGGGCTTTGGTTTTCCCTGGCCGTGGCGGCTCTGGGCGTTGTCTGTGCAAGGCCTCTGCTTGCGGCGCTTCAAGTGCCGCAGGAGCTTTTGGGCCTTGCGTCTGTGTACCTGTCCATTATTTTCCTGGGTGCGCCCTTTACCTATTTTTATAATGCGGTGTCCGCCGCGCTAAAGAGCGTGGGGGATTCCAAGACGCCGCTCAAGTTTCTGGCATTTTCCTCTATATTGAATGCAGTGCTGGATCTGATCTTTATCGGCGGTCTGGGCTTCGGCATTGTGTGCTCTGCTGTGACAACCGTGATTGCGGAGGCAGCCTCCGCCCTGCTCTGCATTGTCTATGTATATAGGAAAATCCCTATGCTGCAGCTGCGCCGCGGTGAGTTTGCTGTCGACGGCGGACTTTTAAAAAAGACGCTGCGCTATGGCAGCATCACAGCCCTGCAGCAGTCCTGCCAGCCGATCGGGAAGCTTCTCATTCAGGGGGCGGTAAATCCCCTGGGAGTGGATATGATCGCGGCCTTCAACGCGGTAAACCGCATCGACGATTACGCGTTCACTCCGGAGCAGAGCATTTCCCACGGGATCACCACCTTTGTGGCACAGAACCGGGGAGCAGGAAAAAGGGAGCGGATCCGGGCAGGCTTCCGGCGGGGGCTCACCCTGGAATTCTGCTACTGGGTGCTTATCTGTCTGACAGTGACGATTTTCCGCAGGCCCCTGATGAGCCTGTTCGTGCCAGAGGGAAATGAGTCGATTGTGGGCCTGGGAAGCGGATACCTGGCTATGATGGCTGTATTTTACATTTTCCCGGCCTTCACCAACGGAATGCAGGGGTTCTTTCGGGGCATGGGGAATATGAGCATTACCCTTTTAGGCACCTTTATTCAGACCAGCCTGCGGGTGATTTTTGTGTATCTTTTGACGCCCCGCATCGGTCTGCCCGGCGTGGCCTATGCCTGCGCCATTGGCTGGAGCTTTATGCTTCTGGTGGAAATTCCCTATTACTTCTGGTTTATGAGAAAACAGGGCTGACAGCAGGCAGCTGGCCTGCCGCGGGGCAGAAATCCAGGCCCTGCTTTTCACTCGGCTGAAGAGAGGCAATATTCACAATCATTTTTCTGAAAAACATTTACTTTAATGGAAATAAGTGTTAAAATTTTCTTATAAACAGAAAGATATTTGTGAATTTTGGAGGAGGTGCCAGCCGAGATGTGGAGAAGACGATCGATAACATTTGCAGGAATGGAACGCTATGCTCTGGCGAATCCAGGGCTCACCAAGATTAAGCTGGCAGAGAACTATGCCCGGCAGGCGGGGATGGAAGCGTTTTTTAAGAAGACCTTCCGCCGGGCCGGGATCCTAGGCGCGGCAGTGCTCCTTCTGGTTTTGGCCGCCCTGTGGGGCGGCGGCGCCCGGATCGCCTCCCAGCAGAGGACGAATCGGGCAGAGCTGGCGGGCGGCATTCAGGAGATCATGGAGGCAGATGCATCCATCCAGGAGATACGCATGATGGACAGCACCCATTTTTACGTGTATCTGGACAGCGATGTGTGGGAGCGGTCTACCCAGCAGGAGAGAGCCGCATACTGTGAGACGCTGTCAGAGCGCCTGGAGGCCCAGTGCCGTGTGAATGGCTTTTTGGGCAGCAGGGAGACACTGCGGGTCTACTACTATAATGGGGATGGCAGGCTTTTAGCTTGGCCGGCAGATCACTAGGAAGTATTACAGATTGGGAGGACAGCGGAAGATGGAAGAGGGACATACAAAGGAACAGACATTAAATATGAATACAGATATGATCGGAGGAGGAATCTTCCGATCTATTTTCTGGTTTTCTGTGCCGCTGCTGATCGGAAATTTCTTTCAGCAGCTCTACAATACGGTGGACTCCTACGTGGTGGGGAATTATGTGAGTACCAGTGCCCTGGCGGCAGTGGGAGCCTCCACACCGGTTATCAACATGCTGGTGGGATTTTTTATGGGGCTCTCCGCAGGCGCCGGGGTTGTGATTTCTCAGTATTTTGGAGCGCAGAAGGGACATGAGATGAGCAGGGCAGTTCACGCCTCCATGGCTCTCACTGCCCTGCTCAGCGTGATTTTCACTGCGCTGGGCCTTGCCTTTACCAGGCCGCTTCTTCAGGCCATCGGTGTTCCGGAGGACGTGCTTCCCCATTCCTCCCTGTACCTGATGATTTATTTTACAGGAATTGCCTTTTCTCTGTTCTACAATATGGGAGCCGGCGTGCTCCGGGCGGTGGGAGATTCCACTCATCCTCTGATTTATCTGGCTGTGGCCTGCATGGTGAATGTGGTCCTGGATTTCCTCTTTGTCTGCGGCTTCCATATGGGAATTGCGGGGGCAGCCATCGCCACAGTGATCGCCCAGGGGGTCAGCTGCGTGATGGTTATGGGAAAGCTCATGCGGGCTAAGGCGGACTACCGGGTGGAGCTTCGGCGTATCCGCTTCCACAAAAAGATGATCCGCCGGATCATTTCCTTTGGCTTTCCGGCTGCCCTCCAGCAGAGTATTACCTCCTTTTCCAATGTGGTGGTGCAGTCCTACATCAACCATTTTGGCACGGCAGCCATGGCGGGCTACTCGGCCACAGTGCGCATCGACGGCTTTACCCAGCTGCCCCTTCAGAGCTTAAATATGGCCATCACCACCTTTGTGGGCCAGAACATCGGCGCGAAACAGTACGACCGGGTGAAGAAGGGGGTCTTCGCCGCCTGGCTTATGAGCTCCGGGGTGATTGCAGTCTGCTCGGTCTGCATCTTCTCGGCTGCCCCCTTCCTCATCGGCATCTTTACAAAAGACGCGGAGGTGATCGCCATAGGAAGCGGTATGGAGCGCATTTTCTCCGCTTTCTATCTGGCGCTTCCTGTGGTGCAGATTCTGAACGGCGCCCTACGGGGGGCGGGTCTCTCCAAGATTCCCATGTACTTTATGCTGGGAAGCTTT
>CALWMT010000114.1 GCA_944382045.1 uncultured Enterocloster sp.
TGAGAGCATGGGAATTAAGCCCAGCAAGGTAATGTTCGGCGCGGGCGTTGCAACGGTTATCACCTGCAGCACCCTGCCTGTGGGAGCCGGCGCTACGGTGGCCGCCGAGTTAAACGGCTATCTGGAAAGCTACGGCTATGTGGACCATATGGTTGGCCTGATCGATCCCATGAAGGGACGTCTGCCCCTGATGATCATTGCCATTTTCTACTGCGCCCTGGTGCAGCCCAGGTTTTCGCCGGATGAGCCGGTAGTAGCTGCCGTGGCCAGCGTAAAGGCGGCAAAAGCCAAGGAGCCCTTAAAGCCCTTCCAGGAATATGCCGGTATCATCATCTTCTTCGCGGATGCCCTGGCCCTGATGTTCGCTTCCCATATCGGACTTGAAAATTGGGAGATTACCGTGATCGGCGCAGTGGCAATGATTCTCTTCGGCGTGTTAAAGCCCAGAGAGGCGACTGCTTCCCTGCCCATGAGCATGCTGCTTCTGATTGTGGGCGCTCTGGGAATGTCCGGGGCACTCAGCGCCACCGGAGCGGGCGAGCTCATCGGCAGCCACATCGGCGGAGTCGTGAAGGCTGTGAACTACAACTCCTACATCGTAGGCGCGATCTTCTTCGTCATCCCCTTCCTGCTGACCCAGGTGATGCAGAATCGTGGAACCATGCTGATCTTCCACCCCATCGCCATCGCTACCTGCGCTGCCATTGGAGCGAACCCGGTAGGGCTGATGATCCTGATTCAGGCAGCCTGCCTGTCCGCCTTCATGACCCCCATGGCCACGCCGGCTATCCCCTACATCATGGACTACGGCGGGTACAACCAGACCTCCATGTTTAAGCAGTCCTGGCTGCTGGCTATTATCTGCTGCGTGGTATCTGTGCTTTGGGTGATGACCGTGTTCCCGCTGATGTAACATTGAAAGGACGTTCAGCATAAAAGATGCAAATATGATTAAAATATTCGTGGAGGTGCCGCTCAATCATCATAGAAGATGGCTGGGCGGTATTTTTCATTGGATAGCTGAATTGCTGCGAATGAAAAATGGGCGTATGGTTTTCGTAAATTTTGGGGGGAAGCCGAATTTGGAACCTATTCCATTTGACAAACACTTTGCCGGTCACTATAATTGTTAAAGACATCATTTCAGAATGGGGGAGAATTGGCATGAGACGGATTTTTAAAACAGAAGACGGAAAAATGCACGAGAAATTTGATCTGCAGCCCGGCTGCTGGATTGCCCTGACAAATCCTACGGCCTCGGAGATCATGGAAATTGCGGATGCCTACCAGATAGATCCGGACCATATCAAGGCCCCTCTGGATGAGGAGGAGCGGTCCCGTATCGAGGTGGAGGACGAGTACACCCTCATCCTGGTGGACATCCCCTCCATCGAGGAGAGGAACGGCAAGGACTGGTTTGTGACGATCCCTCTGGCAATTATCACCAACAAGGATGTGCTGATCACGGTATGCCTGGAGGACAATCCTATTCTCACCTCCTTTATGGACGGGCGGGTTCGGGATTTCCACACCTTTATGAAGACCCGGTTCATTCTCCAGATCCTTTACAGGAACGCCACCCAGTATCTGCAGTACCTGCGGATCATTGACCGCAAGAGCGAGGTGATTGAGCGCAAGCTTCACCAGTCCCAGAAGAATGAGGAGCTCATTGAGCTCTTGGAGCTGGAGAAGTCCCTGCTGTATTTTACCACCTCCCTGCGCTCCAACGAGGTGGTGCTGGAAAAGCTGATGCGCATTGAGAAGATCAAGAAGTACCCGGAGGACACGGACCTGCTGGAGGACGTCATCATTGAGAACAAGCAGGCTATCGAGATGGCGAACATTTACAGCGGGGTCTTAAGCGGCACCATGGACGCTTTCGCCTCGGTTATCTCCAACAACCAGAACCTGGTGATGAAATTTTTGGCGACCATCACCGCTGTGATGTCCATTCCCACCATGGTGGCCAGCTTCTATGGGATGAATGTGAATACCAAGGGGATGCCCTTTGCGGACAGCCCCCACGGCTTTTTTGTCGTGATAGGACTGGCGGTGGTTCTTTCCCTGCTGGTGGCCTACCTGTTTAATAAGAGGGATATGTTTTAAGGAGAGTGTTTGGATGAGCTTTTTTCAGAAAATGAAGCGTTTCCTGAACCGCCACGCCATCAAGGGCATGATCAATTATGTGTGCGCCCTGCAGGCAGCGGGCTTGGTTCTGTATCTGATTGCCCCGGAGCTGCTGAATTACCTTATATTAAATCCAGCGGCCATTATGCAGGGGGAGATCTGGAGGATCTTTACCTTCCTGATATTCCCGCCGGCCTTCACCGGGGGAAGCACCATGGGGCTTGTGCTGTTTAATGTGCTGGCCATCTACTGCATCCGGATTTTCGGCACCATCGTGGAGCAGGTGTGGGGAGCCTTCCGGTTTAACTGCTATATTATCCTGGGCGTGCTGCTGAATGTGGCGGTGTCCGTGCTGTTTTATATATTCATGGGTTTTCCGCTGCTGCTTACGCCTCTGCACCTGGTCTACTCCTTCTTCTTTATATTTGCCCTTATGTTCCCGGAGGCCCAGGTGATGCTTATGATGGTGCTTCCCCTGAAGGCCAAGTGGATCGCGGTCTTTGAGGCGGTGATCTATGTGTACGACTTTGCCCGGGGAAGCATTTTCACCAAGGCGGAGATCTTCGTGTGCATGATCCACATGTGCATCTTTTTCCTGTGGATGGTATTTGCCGGGGAGACGGGCTACAAGCAGAAGCGGCGTCAGCAGGATTTTAAAAAGAAGATGCGTCCTGCGGCTGCGGTGAAAACCGGCCACCGCTGCGCTGTGTGCGGACGGACGGACAAGGACAGCCCGGGCATGGAGTTCCGCTACTGCTCCAAGTGCGAGGGAAGCTATGAATACTGCATGGATCATCTGTACACCCATCAGCATGTGAAGAAATCCGATTCCGAGTCAAAGTGACAGGAGCCGTTTCAAAATTGATTAATATGGAGGATTAATTATGAAGAGAACGAAGATTATCTGCACTATGGGACCGAATACGAATGACAAGAATATTATGCGTGAGCTGGCCAAAAATGGAATGGACGTGGCCCGTTTTAATTTTTCCCACGGTGATTATGATGAGCACTTATCGCGCCTGGAGCTTTTGAAGGAGGTGCGCAAGGAGCTGGATATCCCGGTGGCCGCCCTTCTGGACACCAAGGGGCCGGAGATCCGCACGGGTCTTTTGAAGGACGGGAAAAAGGTGACCCTGAAGGAGGGACAGACCTATACGCTGACCACAGAGGAGACCGTGGGAGACGAGACCAGGGGATATATCAACTATGACGGACTCAACACGGATGTCTCTGCCGGCAACCGGATCCTGATCGACGACGGCCTCATTGAGCTGGTGGTGAAGGAGGTAAATGGCCCGGACATTGTCTGTGAGGTGGTAAACGGCGGCGAGCTGGGGGAGAAAAAGGGCGTGAATGTGCCCAATGTAAAGATCAAGCTTCCGGCTCTGACGGACAAGGACAAGGAGGACATCCGCTTCGGCATCAAGCAGGGATTTGACTTTATCGCCGCATCCTTTGTGCGGACCGCAGACTGCATCCGGGAGATCAAGGACATGCTGGAGGAGGCCGGATCCAGCATGAAGGTGATTGCCAAGATTGAGAATGCGGAGGGAATTGAGAACCTGGATGCCATCATCGAGGCGGCGGACGGCATCATGGTGGCCCGGGGAGACATGGGCGTGGAGATTCCCGCAGAGAAGGTTCCCCACATCCAGAAGAAGATCATCAAGAAGTGCAATGAGGCCTGCAAGACGGTAATCACTGCCACCCAGATGCTGGATTCCATGATCCGCAATCCCCGCCCCACCCGCGCGGAGGTGACGGACGTGGCCAACGCGGTGTATGACGGCACGGACGCCATCATGCTCTCCGGCGAGACCGCCATGGGCAAATATCCGGTGGAGGCGGTGAAGATGATGGTCTCCATCGCGGAGGAGACGGAGTCCCATCTGGATTACACGAATTACCGGCAGCGCAAGGTGAGCGAGCAGAACATGAAAAATATTTCCAATGCCGTGTGCTTTGCCTCTGTCTCCACAGCCCACGACGTGGAGGCGGACGTGATTATCGCCCCCAGCATCTCTGGATTTACCTCCATGATGCTCTCCAAGTGGAGACCGGGAGCACGGATCATCGGCATGTCCCCCAGCATGGCCACGGTGCGGCAGATGCAGCTGCAGTGGGGCGTGATTCCGGTGTGGTCCCGGAGGGCGGAGTCCACGGACGAGCTGATTGAGAACTCCACCGAGGAGCTCAAGGAGAAGGGCCTGGTGCATCCGGGCGAGCTGGCCGTGATGACCGCCGGCGTTGTGACCTATGCCCGCCGCCACGAGGCCGCCACTCAGACCAACATCATGCGGATTATCAACATCGACTAAGGCGCGCAGGGGGGATGCTCCCCGGCAGCTTTGCATACGGATGAAAAAGAGAGGGAAAAGCGATGGAAAAGAGACCATTTGTGACACTGAAACAGCTGCGGGAAATTGAGAAGAAGTACCCCACCCCCTTTTATCTCTACGATGAGAAGGGGATACGGGAGAATGCAAAACGGCTGAAGGAGGCCTTTTCCTGGAACAAGGGCTATAGAGAGTATTTTGCGGTGAAGGCTACGCCGAATCCATTTATTTTAAATATTTTAAAGGAGATGGGCTGCGGGGTGGACTGCTCCTCCATGACAGAGCTGATGATGGCCAAGGCCTGCGGCTTTAAGGATGACGAGATCATGTTCTCATCCAACGACACGCCCCCGGAGGAATTCGCCTATGCCAGGAAGCTGGGCGCCATCATCAACTTGGACGATATCACCCATATCGCCTGCCTGGAGGAGACGCTGGGCTATATTCCCGAGACCATCAGCTGCCGCTACAATCCCGGCGGTGTGTTCAAGATCAGCAATGATATTATGGACAATCCGGGGGATGCCAAGTACGGCATGACCTATGAGCAGATCCGGGAGGCATTTATCACCCTGAAGGCCAAGGGAGCGAAGCATTTCGGCATCCACGCTTTTCTGGCCAGCAATACGGTGACCAATGAATATTATCCGATGCTGGCAAGGATTCTCTTTGAGCTGGCGGTGAAGCTTAAGGAGGAGACAGGGGCCCACATCGCCTTTGTCAACCTGTCCGGCGGCGTGGGCATTCCCTATCGGCCGGATCAGGAGCCCAATGACATCGCGGTTATCGGCGAGGGCGTGAGAAAGGCCTACGAGGAGATTCTTGTCCCGGCCGGGATGGGGGATGTGTCCCTGTGCACGGAGCTGGGCCGGTTTATGCTTGGGCCCTACGGAGTCCTTGTGACAAAGGCCATCCACGAGAAGCACACCTACAAGGAGTATATCGGGGTGGACGCCTGCGCCGTGAACCTGATGCGGCCGGCTATGTACGGTGCCTACCACCACATCACGGTGATGGGGAAGGAGGACGCCCCTGCGGATCACATGTATGATGTGACAGGCTCCCTCTGCGAGAACAATGACAAGTTCGCCATTGACCGGATGCTTCCGAGGATTGACCGGGGGGATCTGCTGGTGATCCACGACGCGGGGGCCCACGGCTTTTCCATGGGCTATAATTACAATGGAAAGCTTCGCTCCGCTGAGCTCCTCTTAAAGGAGGACGGCTCCGTGGAGACGATCCGCAGGGCGGAGACGCCGGCGGACTATTTTGCCACCTTTGATTTTTGCGATATCTTTAAGGATGTTCAGTGAGGAGGCGCCTATGGCGAGGATCGGTTTTATCGGAATGGGAAATATGGGCACGGCGATTCTGGAGGGCCTTCTCAAGGAGAGAGAGCCCCAGGAGATGCTCTTTACCGCTGCTCACAGGGAGAAGATGGAGGCAGTGACGGCCCGCACCGGCGTGCCCCACGCGGCGTCCAACAGCCAGTGTGCGGCCCAGTCGGAGTATCTCATACTGGCGGTGAAGCCCCAGTATTTTGAGCAGGTATTCGGGGAGATACGGGAGAGCCTGCGCCCCGGCCAGATTGTGATCTCCCTGGCCCCCGGCCTGACCATAGCGGGCCTTAGGGAACGGATGGGGGGAAAGGTGCGGGTGGTTCGCGCCATGCCCAACACCCCGGCTCTCCTGGGAGAGGGAATGACCGGGGCCGCCTGGGAGGAGGGCTCCCTGACCGAGGAGGAGGAGTCGGAGATCCAGGCCATCTTTGGCGCCTGCGGACGCATGGTGCGGGTGGAGGAGCGGCTGATGGACGCGGTTGGCTGCGTCAGCGGCTGCTCCCCGGCCTTTGTGTATATGTTTATTGAGGCCCTGGCGGACGGGGGCGTGAAGTACGGCCTGCCCCGGAAAACAGCCTATGAGATGGCGGCCCAGGCGGTTCTGGGAAGCGCGAAGATGGTGCTGGAGACGGGAAAGCACCCGGGCCAGCTAAAGGATGAGGTCTGCTCGCCGGGCGGAACCACCATCGCAGGGGTGTCGGCCCTGGAGGAGGGGGCTTTCCGCAGCTGCGTGATCAGGGCGGCGGATGCCTGCTATGAGAAGAGCACAAAGATAAAGTAAACGCAGCAGCCCCGGATGGCGGCATGGAATGGCCGGAATCCCGGCGGCGGGCTGCCCAGAATCGCAGACGGCGAAAGGAAAGAGGAGAGAAGCATGGCAAAGAAACCGGAAAATGAGGGAATGCCGGTGGTGCGCCTGGACCGGCAGCTGAAATACCAGGGCGCGATTTTAAAGATTTATGAAGATACCGTGCTGGCAAACGGACACGAGGCCCACTGGGATTTTATTCACCATGACGGGGCTGCGGCAGTGCTTCCGGTGACCGCCGAGGGAAAGATCCTCATGGTGCGCCAGTACAGGAACGCGCTGGACCGCTACACCCTGGAGATCCCCGCAGGGAAGCTGGATGATCCGAAGGAGCCCAAGATCGAGTGCGCCTACCGGGAGCTGGAGGAGGAGACCGGGTTTAGGACGGAGAACATGGAGTACCTGATCAGCGTGAACACCACGGTGGCATTTTGTGACGAGGCCATTGACATCTTTGTGGCGAGAAAGCTGATTCCCTCCCACCAGCATCTGGACGAGGATGAGGTCATTGATGTGGAGGCCTGGGATTTAAAGGATCTGGAGGAGAAGATTTACCAGGGGGAGATCACGGACGGCAAGACCATAGCGGCGATTATGGCCTATGCGAGGAAGTACCGCTCTGTGGATAAGAAGGACGAGATGGCGTAGAGCAGAGGAAGGTCCGGGGCTTTCGCAGCTGGACGGTTCGCATAAAGTCCCCATTCTGCGCATATGGTGGTAGAGAGAAAGCGGAAGGCGGATGGGTCTTGGTGTTTTTAAAAGGCATGAGACGATTTACATATGGGGACTGGCTGCTTTTTTGTTTTATAGCGGGGCTGGGCGCCGGAATGGCCCTGGCCCTTATTTTTTATGATACGGGGATTTTCCATGCCTTTGAGGGCGAGGCGGGGGTGCTCTCCCAAGGGGCAGGCCGTGCGTTTTTCGAGATCCTGCGCAGGCGGGAGGCGGCCTGCCTCATCGGGTGGGTGATAGGCCTGACGGTGTGCAGCCGGTTCTTCTTCGGCCTGCTCACTGCCCATGGGGGGATGTCACTGGCAGCTATACTTACAGTGCTCACAATCCGGAAGGGGATTTTAGGGCTTCCCCTGTTTCTGGCCGCCCTGCTACCCCAGGGTATCCTTTACGGGCTGGTATGGGGCGTCCTGGCGGGGTGGGCCGGGCAGAGGGAAAAGAGGCTTCACCTGGCGCCGGCGCTTGTGCTTTTGGGGATTATGGCGGCTGGGGCCTTTTTGGAGGTGTGGGTGCTTTTGATGCGGCAGGG
>CALWMT010000115.1 GCA_944382045.1 uncultured Enterocloster sp.
GGGGCCCATTATGGTGAATCTCGCCACCTATGTGGGCAGCAGCCAGGCAGGCCTTCCCGGCGCCATCCTCGCCACCCTTGCCGTTGTCCTGCCCTCCTTTATTGTCATTCTCCTTATCACAGCGTCCCTGAAAAACCTGCTGAAGCACCGTTTTGTCCAGGCGGCGCTGCGCGGCGTGAAGCCCTGCATCATCGGAATCATTCTCGCCACAGGAGCCTACATGGTAATTCATAATTGTATGGCGGCCCGGGAGGGTGTGTTCACCGGACTGCTTCTTGACTGGCAGGCTGTGGGCATAACAGCGGTGCTGCTTGCCGTTTGCCCGCTCTTTAGGGCTGTAAAAAAGAGAAGTCTATCGCCGGTTTCCCTTATTTTTATCTCCGCATGCTTAGGGGTTCTTGTGTATGGGGCGTAGCGGCGTGACGGGAAGGCTGCGTCCCGCGGTGGGCGTCCCACGGCGCCGGGCCGGAGGGGGACGCACTGCCTTTCAATAATGGAATAAATCGTATTCCCATCATACATTCCCCTGCCTACCCCGCCGTCGGAAATTCAAACGTTATCGCCCGAATGACATCCTGTTCATCCAGCATAATCAGCTGGCGCGGTCTCGGTTTTTTGCGAATGCTTCGGCCTGCTGCCTCTGTCCGTCCGCCGCCTGAACTGATACAAAATTCATAAAGCAACTACGCTTTTTCACCTGCGGCAAGTTTACTTTTGCCCCAGAATGAGATATACTATAAATGGTTTCAAGTTTTCTTTAGATTTCAAGAATAGAAAGGGTGATTTTATGAATTTGGCAAAAATCTCTGCAAACGGTCAGATTACGGTGCCGGTGGAAATACGGCGGCTGCTCGGCTTAAAGTCCGGAGATAAAATTCTGTTCTTCCAGAAGCAGGACGGGGAAATTGTTATAAGCAATGCTTCTTCCAAAGCAATCCGCAAGGCGCAGGCTGCCTTTGCCGGAGCTGCCGAAGAAATGGGCGTTTACAGCGAAGATGATATTCAGGCACTGGTAGACGAAGTACGGTACGGAAAGGAAAGGTGACATGCGGATATTGGTTGACACAAATATCCTGTTCTCCGCATTGGTCTTTCCACTTTCCAAACCGGCGCGGGCACTTCTGTATATCGCAGACAATCACGAAATTGTCCTGTGTGACCGCAGCATTGTGGAGCTGCGGGACATTCTGAAACGGAAAGCTCCGAAATTCCTGCCGGATGCGGAAGTGCTGCTTGCGGAAATGTCCTATGAGCTTATCCCAGCGGTAGACCATGCGGAAAAGCTGATACGCGACGCAAAAGACCAGCCGATCTTAAATGCGGCGATTGTGTCTGATGTGGATATTATTCTCACGGGAGATAAGGATTTTTTAAGTCTTGAAATGGAACATCCAAAATGTATGACGGTTGCACAATTTTTCGAGAGTGAGGGAGTGGAAGAATAATTCCGATACGCTGGAAAAACAGGAGGCTGTCCTGAAAATTTTCCACAAAAAGAGAAAAAACCACCTTATTCCCATCATACATTCCCCAGCCTACCCCGCCGTCGGAAATTCAAACGTTATCGCTCGAATGACATCCTGCTCATCCAGCATAAATCCCACATATTTGGGCATCTTTCCCCCATACATGACCTGGGCAATCAGAATTGCGTAGATGCCGCAGGCGAGCTCTATATTTTCCCCGACAATGGCATAATTTGTAAGCTCCGGCTCCCCTCCGAACACGTCTTCCTTCCCCTCCAGCATCTCCTCCCGGCCTGCGGTCACATCGCTGAACGCACGCTGTTCGGGCAGCCCCTCGAAAGCTGTCATCTCCTCGGTCACCTAAGGAACAGAACACCCCGCCTGCCGGGCAGGTCTGCCATCTTCCCCGGCTGCGGCCTGTATTCCCCCTCCTTCTTCGCCTGCAGTCGCGTACACATCGCCTGTTCCAAGTTCAGCGGCCGCGTCTGTCCTAACAGCTGCGCTGTAAGTCTCCTCCCGCCCGTCCGCAAACCGGCACCGGAGCAAAAGTCCCCGGATTACACCGCCGGTCCGGTAAGCCTCGGGATATCCCCTTTCCTGCGCTATGGGGTTGACACCGAGAACAATCTCCGGTGCCTTCACATCCATCTCCCGTTTATTCTCCCACTGTCTCTCTTCTATCCATCCTACATTGGAATCGTAGAGCACCAGGTCATAGGCAATAATCTGCACTGGCTCTGCCGCTGGAGAAAATTTGAGCGCCAGCCGGCTTCCCAGAGGGACGTACACCAGCTGGTCTTCCCGAATTTGTTCTGCAAGTGCTCCCAGGCCCTTCCCTGCGGCAATTTCCTGCCTGCGGCTGCCTTCTCCCGCCAAGCCCTGCGGCGGCTCTGCCAAAAGCTGCAGGCCGGGGGACGGCCCCTGCGCTGTCACCTGGAAAAAATATTGATAGCCCTCTCCATTTTCCTCTGTCCCAAAGGAAACGCGAAGCTCTGCCTGGTAGTCCGTCTCCGGGCGGGGCAGTACCAGCTCCTCCAAGGAAGAAACCGTTCCCGATTCCCACATACTTCCATCCTGGTCATACAGCCTGTAACCCACGCCCCCCTGGGGAGCTGGAAAACTCTGGACGCGCATCTGCGGGTCATAGGGAACAATGGGCATTTCCCTTATATCCCCAATCTGAAAATAACCGCCGTAATCGCTAATCGTCTCCTTCTCCCCGTTTTCCGCCGCTGCGGCAGACACAGTATACGTCAGGTGCTCCACGGGAATAAAGGACTCCTCCCCGGAAATCACAGTGACTTCGGGATGCTGATAGGCGGTTTCCGCAAACGCCTCCGACTGCCGCGCCTGTCCATCCGCTGCCTGTACGTCCTTCTGCTGGCCGTCCTCCTGCTGGCCGTCTGCTGCTGTGCCCTCCATCTGTAAATCCGCACGGGTTCCCCCATTCGTCCCGCCCTGCCCGCAGGCTCCCAGGACAAGCACGGCAACCGCCAGAGCAGCAAACACTCCCATTCTTCTTTTCATCTCTCCATCTCCCTAAAGCGTGTTTGAAAACTCCAATCACTCCACCTGATAACTGGAAAATCCATACTGCCCAGCTTCATTTGTTCAGCCTCCCGCCGACCCCCAATAATTAATCCCCTCGCCGTCAATCGCCACTCGCCCTAAAAACCGCTCTGTCTCCGGCTCATACACATATTCCGCCACCCGATACCGGGCTGTCCGCACGTCCCGCAGCGCGATATGGAGCTGGTTCTCCATGTCCACCCACACATCCCCCGCAGGCGTCCCCAGCTGCACCGTATCGTCAAAAAGCGTCCAGGCCCCTGCTCCTCCGGAGCCCGAAAGCCGCACAGCCTGAACCAGGAAATGGCACCGGTCATCCAAGGCCAGCTCCCCGTCAGCCACCATCTCCTCCTGGGCAAAAAACCGCAGCTCCCACTCCTCATCTTCCCGGAAAAAAGAGAGCGCGTCATACAGTGCCATGCCCTCCAGGGCGGCCTGGGAATCCGCCGGCTCCAAGGATTTTTCCACAGCAAGAGGCTGGGAATCCGCCTCCCCAGACGCCTCGCCGCCTATGTCAATGGCCTCGGCCTTTCCAGAACGGCCGCCATCCCCCGCTTCCTCAGAAAACCGCAGGGTCACCGCCTGAACCAAGTCGATTCCGGAAAATTTTTCCGGCGCGAAGTAATCCTCCAGGCCGGGAAGCTCCATCCGGCTCCCGCTGTCATAAAGCATGAGAGCCACCGGCAGCTCCTGCCCCAGCTCCATGGGAACAAATTCATCCAGAAACCGCACTGCGCTGCCCACAATTTCTGTCTCCAACGCAATCGGTTCCGTCTCGCAGGAGACGCGGCCCAAGCTGTTGATGTGGAGAGCGATGGAATGGTCCTCCTGTATCTCCAGGGCGAGAACGCCGCCTTCTGCCTCCTCCAAGCTGCCGTCTCCGCTTATCACATATCCGCCGCTCCCCATGGAAGCTCCGCTGCCGCCAATCACTTCCCAGGCTCCGTCCGGATTCAGCCGGTATACATTCACCTCCAGGCTCGCTGCGCCCTGCGGCCCGCGAAAAGCAAACAAATTGGAGCGGCCATACATGCCGAAGGACTCCAGCACATACCGCTCGGTCTCTGAAAAATCATAGGGAGCGGCCCCTGCCTCGTAAAGCGCGGTTGTCCTGCCATCCTCCCGGCCCGTGGATACCCCTTCCTCCTGCGCGGGCGCGCCGCCGGCTTTCTCTGGCTCCTGCACGTTTTTTAAGGAGCAGGCCCCTGACACCGCCGCCGCCAATACTGCCGCCAAAATCCAAGCCTTCCTCATCCTCACTTGCCTCCTTTTGTTTTCCTAAAACCAGTTTACCCCATAAAAAAGGCAAAAAAAAGAGGCTTTGCCATACTGTAAGAATGATTAATAATCCCGTAAAAAAGGCTGCCGCCTCCCGGCAGCAGCCACGCAAATTTTGCAGTATATTCAATTTTTCTCAAAATATCAGCGAAAAATGGATTTCATTCCATTTTCTCAATCACATACAGCCGGGATGCGAAATCGCAGCTGGTCTTTCCCCCGTGAGGCGAATCCCCCGAGTTCTTATCACTGGCCACAAGCCCCGCATACATGAGCTCGTCCCCGTAGAACTCTCCCAGCGTCTCCCCGTCCTCGGACACCCGGTAGAGGGCCTCCGGGTCAAGCCCTGCCAGGCGCAGCCGGCTGTAAGGAGGATTGGGTACATTGAGAATGCGGTACCAGCCCGCGATGGCCTGTCCCCGGTCCCCGCTCACCGTCATCCATGCCCCGATATTTCCCTCAAAGGGGCTTTTTAGCCGGTAAAATGTGCCGAACTGCAGCAGGCTCCGCCATTTCTTCATAAAATCCACCTGGCTCTTCACCTGGTCCAGCTCCTCCCGGGTCATGCAGTTCAAATCCAGCTCATAGCCAAAGGTGCCAAAGCAGGCCACATTGGCCCGTGTGGACAGGGGCGTGCTGCGGTTTACCTGGTGGTTCGGGCAGGCGGACACATGGGCCCCCATGCTGCTCACCGGATAGCAGTAGGAGGTGCCGTACTGGATTTTAAGGCGCTCCACTGCGTCCGAGTCATCGCTGGTCCAAGCCTGGGGTGCATAGTAGAGAATGCCGGGGTCAAAGCGCGCTCCCCCGCTGGCACAGGATTCAAAGAGCACCGTGGGAAATGCGCTTGTGAGCCGCTCATACAAACTGTAAACGCCCAGAATATAGCGGTGGAACACCTCGCCCTGCCGGTCCGCAGGAAGGGACGGAGACCAGCACTCGGTAATGCTCCGGTTCATATCCCATTTTACATAGGACACCCTGCCGCAGCCCAGTATCTTAGCCATCATTTCATAAATACAGTCCACCACATCTTTTCTGGAGAAATCCAGCACATACTGGTATCTCCCGTGGGACTGAGTTCTCTCCGGCACAGAGAGAATCCAGTCCGGATGCGCCCGGTAAAGGCCCGAATCCTTGTTCACCATCTCCGGTTCAAACCAGAGGCCGAATTTCATTCCAAGGGACTCTATCCTTTCCGCAAGCCCTCCAATTCCCTCGGGAAGGCGCTCCGGATTGGCCTGCCAGTCTCCCAGGCCTGCGCGGTCGCTGCTCCGCTTTCCGAACCAGCCGTCATCCAGGACAAAAAGCTCAATTCCAGCGGCCTTTGCGGTCTTTGCCAGCCGGAGAAGCTTTTCCTCCGTAAAATCAAAATACGTGGCCTCCCAATTATTGATAAGGATGGGGCGTTCCCTATCCCTCCAGTATCCCCGGGCCAGCCGTTTTCCGTACAGCCTGTGGAAGATCTGGCTCATGTGGTTCATGCCCCGGTCCGTGTACACCATCACGGCCTCAGGAGTCTGAAATTCCTCCCCCGGCTCCAGCTTCCAGTCAAACCACTCTGGATGAATGCCCAAAAGCACCCGGGTGGTATCGTGGGTATCCACCTCCGCCTGGGCCAGGAAATTCCCGCTGTAGACCAGGCTGAAGCCCATGACCTCCCCCTGAAATTCGTCCGCCTCCGGCCGTTTTAAGATGATAAATGGGTTGTGCTCGTGGGAGGAATGGCCCCGCATGCTCCCCACCGACTGAATTCCCTGCTCCAGGCGGCGCGTCCGGGGATGACGCTCCCTGGACCAGGCCCCGGAAAACTGCACCCACTCATACGCGCAGTCCGGCAGGTCCAGGCAGAAGCTCATGGCCTTCAAGATGTGCACGGCCTCCCGCCCACGGTTCACAAAATGGGCGCTCCTGGCCAGAATTCCCGCCCCAGAAAACAATGTATAGAGAAGCTCCAGCTCCACTCCGGTGACCGGGTCCTCCAGGGTCAAAATCAGGGTTTCCGCCTCGCTGTCATTCTCCGTGTAGGTGGCAGGCAGTCCGGGAAGCTTCGGCTTCCCAGCCTCCACCCGATGGGATTTATAGCGAAAATCCGAAATGCGGCTTCCATTTTTCTGAAGAATCTCCACTGCTGGAAAACGATAGTCCGAGGAGCCGTACACCCCGTACTCCTGGCGCACATGCTCCAGTGATAATGTTCTCTCTTTTTCAAACACATAGGATGCCATGGCCCGGGGGACCATCTCAAGCAGATAGGAATAATCCTCCCTGGAATGGATTCTCCTTCCGCAGTACAGATTCCCCAGCTGCCCGTTCGGCAGAACGGTCATAATATAGCTGAAGCTCGTATTAAAAAGATGAAATGTCCTGCTTTTTTCACTGTAAGTAATGCCCATACAGCCGCCTCCTTATTTATCCTTTAGAACTGTTATCCAGTATACGCCATACCGAGAGAAAAACCAGACCTCCATGTTGGGAAAATCAGTTGATTTGTTAACTCTTCTGTGCCTGCTTTTGCTCAATCCGCATCCTCCGGTAGCGGGAGGGCGGCACCCCATTTTTCTCCTTAAAGGCCTTGGAAAATACCAGCGGGTCCCTGTAGCCGCAGGACAGAGCCACGCTTTCCACTGAAAAATCCGTGATAAGGAGAAGCTCCGCCGCCCGGGTCAGGCGGTAATTGGCCAAATACTCCTGGGGAGAAGCTCCCAATTCTTCCCGAAACAGAGTGTACAGATAGCTGCGGTTCACGCACACATAGTCCGCCACATCCGTAACCTGGATGGGCGTGCAGTAATTATTTTGAATAAATTCCACTGCCCGCCGAACATAAAGGCTTCCGTTCCTTTCTCCCGCCGGTGCCAAGGCGTCCAGATCCTGGGACAGGGCGCTGAAAAATGCGTACAGAAGCCCCTCCAGCATGAACTGGTTGGCTGCCGTGTAGGTATTGTGCTTCAGCATATCGAGAACAATTTCCTTGAGCCGCTCCCCCTGGCCGCTGCGAAAGGTAAGCCGGCTCTCCCCAAGCCCCATGCATAGGAGATACTCCGCGGCCCGCTCCCCGTCAAAGCCCACCCACAGGTACGTCCAGGGCTCCTTCCCGTCCGCCCGGTAAACCGTCTGCACGCCGGGCTTAATGAGAAATCCCTGGCCGGCCTCCAGAGCATAGGAAGCCCCTCCTGTCTGAAACACTCCCCTTCCCTTCAGAATATAGTGCACAATATAGTTGGGCCGGACCGCCGGGCCAAAGCTGTGCCCTGGTGCGCACTCCTCATACCCGCAGAAGCAGAGAAAGAGGTCAGAAAACTGCCTCCTTCCCTGCCGCAAAATATAGGAATCCATCATGCTTCATCCCTCCCCGCATTTTCCAACAGCCCGCAAATGTCTGCCTTTTCACCATTATAACCATAGAACGCCCGCTCTGTCCATACCGGCTCCCGCCCGCTTTACAAACAAACCTCCGCCCGGTATAATGAAGCATAAAAGGAGGTATTTCACCATGATAAAGCAAGTCAGCCTTTCCCAAATCACCGGCTTTGGGGTGGGCCATGCCC
>CALWMT010000116.1 GCA_944382045.1 uncultured Enterocloster sp.
TTTTCCACGGTTTCTGTGCGCAGGCTCTACTCTGCAGGGCCGGACGGGCTGCCGCAGACAGAGCAGGCAGAATTTGCAGTGGACCGTTTCCCCGTGACTGCCATTCAGGATGTGCCCGCCTATACGGGGGAGGATTTCCAGGAAATGACCACAGTCCCCGCTGGGACCAAGCTCTTTGTGACGGCCACGGACGAGGAGAGCTGCGTGACGGCAGAGACAGAGGACGGCGTTCGGTATCAATTCGAAGTAAATGGGGAGAGCTGGCCCCACACCATTGATGGAAAAAATATTGAGGAGCTGTTCGAGGGCCTGGTATTTGCGGGGTGACGCCTGCCGGAGCGCCGGATGGAGGTTCCCGGCGGCGGAAAGCCGTAAAGGAGGGCAGCTTCCAGGCAGAAAGGCACATTGGATATGGAGATAAGAGAGGTTACAGACAATAAAAAGCAGTATCTCCCCCTGCTTCTCTTGGCGGACGAGCAGGAGGACATGATAGACCGCTATCTGGATCGGGGAACCATGTATGTGCTGTCCGTGGAGGAAGAAAACGCAGAGGGACAGACCATGGAGGAACAGGTCGTGGGCGAATGCGTGGTGACGGACGAGGGCAGAGGAATTCTTGAAATTAAAAATCTGGCCGTGGCCCCCGCCTTTCAGAGGAGGGGATACGGCCAGAGGCTCATTGATTTTATTGCGGAGACGTATCAGAATGGATACGCCATTCTCCAGGTGGGGACAGGGGACAGCCCGCTCACCATACCCTTTTATGAGGCCTGCGGATTTTGGCGCTCTCACGTGGTGAAGGATTTCTTTGTGAAAAATTATGACCACCCGATTTATGAAAATGGGGTGCTGCTCACAGATATGGTTTATCTGCGGAGGCGGCTGGCCGGGTGAGCGGACCGGTGCCGGGGCTGAAAACAGACTTACAAGCGAGCTTGATGTCTGTTTTCGCCCCTGCTTACCTGCCGTCTGAGCTGTTGCCTGCAAACTGTGAGCGGTAGAGGCGGGCGTAAAAACCGCCTTTTTTTAACAGCTCCTCGTGCCGTCCCTGCTCCACCACATCCCCATGGTCCAGAACCAGAATCAGGTCCGCGTTCCGTATGGTGGAGAGCCGGTGGGCGATAATGAAGCTGGTGCGGTTGTCAATCACCGCGGCCATAGCCTCCTGGAGCCGCTTCTCCAGCCGGGTATCCACAGAGGAGGTGGCCTCGTCCAAAATCAGGATTTGCGGGGCCTTTAAAATGGCGCGGGCAATGGTGAGAAGCTGCTTTTCTCCCTGGGAAATATTGCTCCCCTCCTCGTTGATTTCCATGTCATAGCCCCCGGGAAGGGTCTTGATGAAATGGTGGACTCCGGCCATTTTCGCCGCGGCGATGACCTCGTCCCGGCGGGCGTCGAGGCGGCCATAGCGCAGGTTATCATAGATGCTTCCATTGAAGAGCCAGGTGTCCTGGAGCACCATGGCCATGTTCCTCCGAAGGTCCTCCCGCCGCAGCGTGCGGATGTCCACGCCGTCCAGGAGAATGCGGCCATGGTCCGGGTCGTAGAAGCGCATAAGGAGGTTGATGATGGTAGATTTTCCGGCCCCCGTGGGTCCCACGATGGCCACGGTCTGCCCCCGCTTCGCCGTGAAATTCAGGTCGCGGATGATGGGCTTTCCCGCCTCATAGCCAAAGCTCACATGCTCGAACACCACGCATCCCGCGTTCTCCGGAAGCCTTGCGGGCGTCTGGACCTCAGTCAGCTCCTCCTCATCCAAAATCTGGATAATCCGTGTGAGAGCGGCGAAGGCTGCCTGTATCTGTGCGGAAAAATTGCTGACCTGGCTCATGGGGTCATTGACCTGCCACACATACCGGACAAAGGCCTGAATCTGGCCCACCTGGATGGAGCCGGTCTGGGCAAAAATACAGCCGATGATGGCGGTCACCCCGATGACCAGGTAGGTGGACAGGGACACCAGGGGCGAGATGATAGAGGACATAAACTGGGCCTTAAAGGCGCTTTCCTGCAGCTGCGCATTGATGTCCTCAAAGTCGCGGATGGCCTCCTCCTCCTTGTTGAAGAGCTGGATTTCCTTGTGGCCGTTGTACATTTCCGTGATGGCCCCGTTGAGCCTTCCCAGAGTATTCTGCTGTCTGAGGAAGAGCCTTTGGCTGCGGCTCACCACAAAGCGGGTGATGAGGACAGCGGCAGGGACAATGAGAAACACCACGGCGGTCATCAGCCTATTGATGGTGAGCATCATGACAAAGGCCAGAATTATCTGCAGGATGCCGCTTAAAATCTGCATCAGTGTCTGCTGGAGACCGTTGGATAGGGTGTCAAGGTCATTGGTCACCCGGCTCAGCACATCGCCGAATGCGTTGGTGTCAAAATACTTTACCGGGAGCCTTGCAAGCTTTCTCTCCACTGCATCCCGCAGGTCGTGCATGGCGCTCTGGATGGAGTTTGTCAGGGCAAAGGCCATGACGCTCTGGGTCAGGGTTTTTAAGAGGTACAGACACAGGAGTATGAAAAGGAAGCCCAGCAGGCGGTCAAATTGTACGCAGGCGCCGGGGATGCCCGCCAGCATATCCTGGGCATTTTTCACCAGAAGGGAGGTGGCAAGGCCCTCCACTGTGGGGGAGATGGAGAGGGTCAGGGTGGTGAGGCAGACCATCAGGATGGAGAGGAAAAATCCGGTCCGGTAGGGGCTTATATAGGGGGCCAGACGGCCCGCTGTATTTTTAAAATGTCTGAATTTATGCTTCATGGGATAACTCCTCCTCGGTGAGCTGGGATGCGGCGATTTCATAGTATACGGGGCAGGTCCTTAGGAGCTCGCGGTGGGTGCCCAGGCCGGCCATTTCCCCGTTATCCAGCACCAGGATGCGGTCCGCATCCATGATGGTGGAGACGCGCTGGGCCACAATCAGGGTAACCGCGTCCTTTGTCACGGGCTTTAGGGCGGCGCGAAGCCTTGCGTCCGTGGCAAAGTCCAGGGCGGAAAATGAGTCGTCAAATACATATATCTGCGGCTTCCCCACCAGGGCGCGGGCGATGCAGAGCCGCTGCTTCTGGCCTCCGGAAAAGTTGCTGCCGCCCTCGGTGATGGGCGCGTCAAGACCGCCCTTCTGCTCCATGACAAAGTCATAGCCCTGAGCGGTTTTGAGCGCCTCAAGAAGCTCGCCGTCAGAGGCGTCAGGCCTTGCAAAGGCCAGGTTCTTCCGGATGCTTCCGGTGAAGAGATTGGCCTTCTGCGGGATAAAGCCAATGCGGCTTCGAAGCTCCTTTAGGGGATAGTCCTTTAGGTCCCGGCCGCCCAACAGGATGCGCCCCGCAGACACATCATAGAACCGGGGAATCAGGCTTATGAGGGTGGATTTCCCGGACCCGGTGCTGCCGATGACTGCCACGGTTTCCCCGGCCCTTGCCTCAAAGGAAATGTCATGGAGGACCGCCTCCTCCCCGTCGGGGTAGGCGAAGGTCACGTGGTCGAAGACCAGGGAGGCTGGGGATGCCTGGGAGAGCGGGGAAGCACCCGTGCTGGGGCCTGCGGACCGTGCAGCCGGAGACTGCAGGGACGCAGAGCCCGCCCGGTCCGCAGAGCCCACTCCATCAGCCAGGGATTCCCGGTCCGCCACGATGCTCTCCGTGTTTAGGACCTCCTCTATCCGGCGGGCGGAGACAGCGGCCTTGGGGTACATGACCAGCACGGTGCAGAAGAGCATGGTGGAGAACATAGCGTGGAATACATAGTCCTGGAATGCCACCAAATCCCCCACCTGGAAGCTGCCCCTCTGAATCATGGAGCCTGCCAGCCAGAAGATGACCAGTATGGCCAGGTTCATCAAAAAGAAGAAGATGGGCTGGGTGAGCATCATCAGGCGGAACACCCGCTTGGAGTACCCGGCGTAGGCTTGGTTGGCCTCGGAAAAACGGGCCTGCTCGTAGGCGTCATTATTAAAGGAGCGGATGACCCGGACGCCCATAAGGTTTTCCTTGGAGATGCGGTTCAGCTCGTCTAAGCGCTCCTGCTGCTTTACAGAGAGGGGCTTGGCGGCCCGTGTCACGCCTAGAACGCCCAGAAGGATGATGGGCAGCGTGGCCAAAATGACCAGGGAAAGGGGAACCGAGGTCATAAAGGTCAGGGAAAAGCTGAACAGAATCATCATGGGCGTGAGCATGGCGGTGCGCAGCAGCACATTTACAAACATCTGAATCTGGAAGGCGTCATTTCCCGTGCGCACAATCAGGGAGGACACGCCGAAGCGGTTCATCTCGCTGGGGGAAAAGCTCTGCACCTTCCGGAACACGTCATTTCGGATATCCCTGGTGACAGCGGTGGAGATTTTTGACCCGCACCATCCCAGGAGAATGCTTCCCAGGGCCCCAACTGTGGCCACGGTCAAAAGAATTCCCCCCATATAGAGGATATATCCCTGGTCGCCGGTCATGATGCCGTTGTTAATCATCCGGGCGATGAGGGTGGGAATGCCCAGCTCCGCCAGGGCAAAGCTGCACACGCCCAGGAAATTCAAGAAGAGATAGCGTTTATAGGATTTCATGTAGTGAAAAATCAGTTTCATAAGTCCTCCGTGGTGATTTCAAATGCTGCTCTGCAGAGCGAAAATTGCGCCCCAAGGCAAAAAACAGCCCCGGCAGGGGGGCAGCCTTGTGAGCGCCCAATTCTGCGGGGTGGTACAGACAGAGTATCATAGAATGGGAGGATTGGCAAGGGGGCGGGGCATGAGGCGTTTGAGAGACTTTGAAAGGGAATGCATCTGGAGGCCCTTGAACCACTGCTGCTGCGGCAGGAAAACCTGGGGAAGCAATTTTCAAACACGCCCTAGTGGAAATATTATCTGGATAATGCTAAAATAGCATCACAAGTCCATTAGGAGGAGCCAATATGGAGCAATATACAATCAAAGACGCCGCGCGGATTATGAATGTTCCCGCCAGCACCATCCGCTACTATGACAAGGAGGGTCTGCTGCCCTTTATAGAGCGCCAGGAGTCAGGCTGCCGGGTTTTTTCTGAGAAAAATATGGAGGCCCTGCGCATCATCGATTGTCTGAAAAAAACGGGCATGTCCATAAAGGAAATCCGCCAGTTCAGCCAGTGGCTGGAGCAGGGCGACGCGTCTCTAAGGCAGCGGTACGAAATGTTTTTAGAGCGCCGCCGGGTTGTGGAGGAGCAGATGGCCAAGCTGCAGGAGGTTCTTAATACCATTAATTATAAATGCTGGTACTATGAGACAGCCATTGCCGCCGGGACGGAAAAGATTCATCAGGGCGGCTGCTGCCTGGAAAAGTGAAAAAGGGAGGCCTGCCATGATTATCAACACCGGCGGACGGACCGACACCGTCCAGTATTACAGCGATTGGCTGCTTCGCCGCTTTGCGGAGGGGTATGTGCTGTCCCGCAATCCCCTGTTTCCGGACAAGGTGACGCGCTATGAGCTGACCCCGGACAAGGTGGACTGCGTGGTTTTCTGTTCGAAAAATTATAAGCCCATTCTGCCGCGGCTTAGGGAAATTACGGACCGTTTTCCCGCCTATTTTTACTACACAATTACAGCCTACGGGAAGGATGTGGAGCCGGGAGTGCCCTCCATTGAGGAGAGCATAGAGACCTTAAAGGAGCTTTCCGCCCTGGTGGGAAAGGAGCGGGTGGCCTGGAGATACGACCCGGTGCTTCTGACCAGAGAATATACGATTCGCCGCCATCTGGACACCTTCCCGTGGATGGCCAGGGAGCTGGCTCCCTACATTGACCGGTGTATTTTCAGCTTTGTGGAGATGTATAAAAAGCTGGAGACCAATATGCCGGAGATTATTCCCATGTCGGAGACAGAGCGGGACGCCCTGGCCCGGGGACTGGGAGCCGCAGCGGCGAAGCTGGGGATGGTGATTCAGACCTGCGGGACAAATGGAGACTATACCCGCTATGGAATCCAGGCGTCGGGCTGCATAACTCTCTCCATCCTGGGAAAGGCCAACCATATGGAGTTTCGCAATTTGAAGCACAAGGGCATGCGGGAGGGCTGCCACTGCATGGAGAGCCGGGATATCGGAGCCTACGATACCTGCCTGAACGGATGCAAATACTGCTATGCCAACAAGAATCCGAGAAAGGCCTTTGAAAATTATGAGTACCACGACCCGGCCTCGCCGCTTCTTTTGGGGCATCTGCGGCCGGACGATATTGTGACGCAGGGGGCTCAGCGGTCCTTTCAGAAGGGAAGATAGCATATCTGAAAATAGAAGGGAGCTTGCGATGTGCGGACGCTATTATGTTGATAAAGACACATTTGAGGAGGCCTGCCGCCTTGCGGGATGCAGCGGATTTGCGGGCGGTGATGGATTTGTGGGCGGTGACGGATTTTCGGGCTGCGGCAGCTTCACTGCCAGTGATGGGGGAACTGCCGGAGATATTGTTCCCTCCGGGACGGCGTGGGTCCTTCGGGGAGATCAGGGCTATCCCGGAGCGGAGCCGCGCTATCCTGGAACAGAGCCGTGCCGCCCTGGAACGGGGCCCTGCATCCGGGCGGAGCGGATGGCCTGGGGCTTTCCGCGCTTTGACGGAAAGGGCCTTATCATCAATGCCCGTGCGGAGAGCGTGCGGGAGCGTCCGGCCTTTCGGGACAGCGTGGAGCAGAGGCGCTGCGTGATTTTCGCCAGGGGATTTTATGAGTGGAACCGGAGCCGGGAGAAATTCATCTATGAGCGGGAGGATGCCCCGGTTTTATTTATGGCGGGCTGCTTTAGCCGCTGGGAGGACGGTGGGCATTTTGTGATTATCACCACGGCGGCGAATTCTTCCGTGGCGCTGGTCCATGACCGTATGCCGCTGATTTTGGAGCCGGAGGAGGTAAAGCAGTGGATACAGGATGCCGGTGCCGCTTGGAGCCTTCTTAAGAAGACGCCGGTGCTGCTTGCGAGCGGCACAGAATATGAGCAGCTGCGGCTTTTTTGAGCTGCGGCTGCCCAAAAGTATTGCTTTGGGCTGTCCAAGGATGCCGGTTTTCCACTGGAAATAAAGAGCAAAAGCCGGTATAATAGTAGTAAGCGTTAAGGAAGGGGTGGAGCTGCATGGGCATCGGCTGGCTTGATTTCAGAAGCAAGGAACAGAAGGAGAGGGACTTCCGGGATTTTTCTGAGCGCGTATTTTCCGGGGGACTTCCTCACAAGAGACAGGTGCGGGAGAGGCTTCGGGAGGTTTCGGGGGCCAAGGATGTGACCTACCTGTTCTTATATTATGTGGCGTTAAAGGATTTGTTGGTGCGAAAGCCGAAGATGAGCTTTGAGGAGGGTCTTGGTCAGGTCTGTGCGGAGATTCAGGTAATGAAGCTCTCCCCAGGGGAGCGGGAGGCTATCCGACAGGTGCTAAAGGAGGATATGGACGGGAAGCTGGGGGCGGAGTCTGTATGACAGACCACATCTACATCGCAATCGATTTAAAATCCTTCTATGCCTCTGTGGAGTGCATGGACCGGGGCCTTGACCCCATGACCACAAACCTGGTGGTGGCGGACGAGAGCCGGACAGAGAAAACCATCTGTCTGGCGGTTTCCCCCTCCCTAAAGGCCTATGGGATTGGGGGAAGGCCCCGGCTTTTTGAGGTGGTTCAGAGGGTGCGGGAGGTCAACCGGGAGAGGAAAAGGCGGGCGCCGGGAGGCACATTTTCTGGCTCCTCCTGCGTGGATACGGAGGTCAGGGAAAATCCCGCGCTGGCTCTGGACTATGTGACAGCGCCGCCCCGGATGGCAAAATACATG
>CALWMT010000117.1 GCA_944382045.1 uncultured Enterocloster sp.
ACGCCGACACCCTGGTGGATTTCTTCGGCGTGGACGCGGTGCGCTACTTTGTGCTTCACGAGATGCCCTTTGAGAACGATGGGGTGATCTCCTGGGAGCTGATGGTGGAGCGCATGAACTCCGATCTGGCCAATATCCTGGGCAACCTTGTGAACCGGACCATTTCCATGACCAACAAGTATTTTGGCGGCGTGGTGGAGAACAGAGGTGCTGCGGAGCCGGTGGACGAGGACTTGAAGGCCCTGGTTCTGGATGAGGTGAAGAAGGTGGACGCCAAGATGGAGCAGCTCCGTGTGGCGGACGCCATCTCTGAGATTTTTAACATTTTCAGAAGATGCAACAAATACATCGATGAGACTACGCCCTGGACCCTGGCCAAGGATGAGGGGAAGAAGGACCGTCTGGCTGCGGTTCTCTACAACCTGACGGAGGCCATCACCATCGGAGCCTCCCTGCTGGAGGCATTCATGCCGGAGACATCGGATAAGATTCTCTCCCAGCTTTGCACAGAGAAGCGAGAGCTGTCTCAGATGGAGACATTCGGACTTTATCCCTCAGGAAATAAGGTGACAGAGAAGCCGGAGATCCTCTTTGCCCGCATGGATATCAAGGAGGTTATGGACAAGGTGGAGGCCATGCATGAGGCCCAGGCCGCAGCGGCCGGGCAGAGCGCGGAGGAAGGCGCCCGGACGGCGGACGGTGCTGGAGACAGCGCAGCGGAAGCAGGGACAGCAGGCGGCGCTGCGGACGAGTCGGTTATCGACCTGGATCCCAAGGCGGAGATCACCTACGATGACTTTGCCAAGCTGCAGCTCCAGGTGGGCATTATCGTCAAGTGTGAGGCTGTGCCCAAGTCCAAGAAGCTTCTGTGCTCCCAGGTAAGGATAGGAAGCAAGACCCGCCAGATTGTCAGCGGGATCAAGGCACATTATACGCCGGAGGAGATGGTGGGCAAGCGGGTCATGGTGGTGACCAACCTAAAGCCTGCCAAGCTTGCGGGCGTCATGTCCGAGGGCATGCTTCTGTGCGCGGAGGATGCGGAGGGCAATCTGTCCCTCATGGTGCCGGAGAAGAGGATGCCGGCGGGAGCCGAGATCTGCTGACACAGCGGTATAGATACTGCAGATAGATAAGGGAGCGGAAGCCCCGGAGATCTTTCCAAAAGATTTTCGCGGGTCTTCCGCTCTTTTTTATTGATTCAGCGGCGGATTAGAAAAAGAACCTCTGTTTTGGGAATATTTGGCCCGAAAATGGGGATAAACGACTTATTTTTGAAGAAAAATGGGGATAAAGTGGGGGAAAACTTGCTTTTTCGGAAAAGATGCTGTATAGTGGAAGAAAATGACAGCTCTCCGCAGCGGGTAATGCAGATGGGGAGACAGGATGGGGAAGGGTTATGAACGCAGGACAAAGCAGCATGTATGCATATGGCAGCAGGAGCAGCGGGCTTACGGGGAATCAGCTGAAGCTGATCGGCATCGCTGCTGTGCTGATTGACAATCTCGGCGCCGTGGTGATCCAGGGAGTGATCCTCCGCGGCGGAAGCCCGGAGCTCTATCAGGCAGCGGTCACAGGAGATGGGCATGTGTGGATGATTGCGGGACAGGTGTGCCGCTATGTGGGGCGCCTGGGATTTCCGATTCTGGGCTTTCTCACAGCGGAGGAGTTTGTCCGTGCCAGAGACCGGCAGAGCTATGGGATCCGCATGCTGGCGGCCGCTCTTCTGTCGGAGGTCCCCTTTGACCTTGCAGTATATGGGAGAGTGTTTTATCCGCAGTATCAGAATATGCTCTTCACGCTGTTCATCGGCATTCTGATCATGGCGGTTATGGAGGAGACAAAAAATGTGCCGGTCCGCGTCTGCGCACTGGCGGCCGGCTGTGCCATCTCCTGGGTGGGTCAGTGTGATTATAATGTGCTGGGCATCCTGTTTATCACGGCCATGTACGCCTTCCGCCGCAATGACCTGGCCCGCTTGGGAAGCGGGATCGGTCTCTGCGCGGCGGAGAGCGTGAGCTGCTACTGTGTATCCGCTCTGGCCTTTGTGCCCATCGCGATGTACAACGGGCGGCGCGGGACGCTCCAGCTGAAATATCTTCTCAGCGTATTTTATCCCGTCCATCTGCTGGCCCTCTGGGGCGTGCGGCTGGCAGCGGGATAAGGGACCAGGCAGATTAGCGGGCTGCTCCCTTCGCATCATTTTTTACAATGGGCTCCCGCATATAGTAGTCAAAGGTTCTCTCACGCATTTCTTTATTTCCCAGTCCGGCCGTCAGACAGATGCCATCTAACTGCAGCTCCCCATCTTTTTCAGAGAGATATCGGGTACAGATTCCCTCAAAGGCCTTCCGGCCATAAGAAA
Source organism: uncultured Enterocloster sp. (assembly GCA_944382045.1). Lineage (GTDB taxonomy): Bacteria > Bacillota > Clostridia > Lachnospirales > Lachnospiraceae > Enterocloster. The sequence goes on from CALWMT010000117.1 coordinate 2,363, forward strand.
AATAAGACTCATCCAGATAGCCCAGGCGGACGCTCTTCATGATGGCGCAGGCAAAGATAGCGGAGCCAGAAGTTGTCTGAAAGCCCCGTCACCTTTTTTGCCCCTGTCTGCCCGGCGCCTGAGCAGCCACAAAATATTGGACATTTACCGCAAGAATCGTTATAATAGAGTAATATAAAGCGCTTATACGACCGAGCGGAGGATTATAATGATGAAAAAGCTGGAAGACTATGTGATGAGTATCCCGGATTTTCCAGAGCCGGGGATCATCTTTCGCGATGTAACGACGATTCTGCAGGATGCGGACGGGCTGGGCCTGGCAATCGACAGCCTGCGGGCTATGGTAAAGGATTTGGAGTACGACCTGATCGTGGGGCCGGAGTCCCGGGGATTCATCTTCGGCGTGCCTGTGGCCTACGCGGAGCATAAGGGATTTGTACCGGTGCGCAAGAAGGGGAAGCTGCCCCGGGAGACAGTCTCAGCGGAATACGATCTGGAATATGGAAAAGCAGAGATTGAGATTCACAAGGACGCCATCGCGCCCGGCCAGAGGGTGGTTATCATTGATGACCTGATTGCTACGGGCGGCACGACAAAGGCGATGATTGACCTGATTGAGCGTCTGGGGGGCCAGGTGGTCAAGGCGTGCTTCGTGATGGAGCTGGCGGGGCTTAAGGGGCGTGAGCTCCTTACGGGCTGCCCGGTGGAATCCGCGATTATATACGAGGGGAAGTAGGACAGAGGCAGACGGGTGAAGCGAGCGAAGAGGTGAACGATCGTATGGCAAACGAGGGAACGAAAGAAAAAGTGGATATCGAGCTGGAGGCGCCGGCGGATTTTACGAGCCCGGAGGTGCTGTATCAGGATTTGATTGCGACCATCCGGAAGTACCATCCTTCGGATGATATTTCCATGATTGAAAAGGCCTATAAAATTTCCCAGGAGGCCCATAAGGAGCAGAAGCGCAAGTCCGGGGAGCCCTATATTATTCATCCCCTGTGTGTGGCGATTATACTGGCGGATCTGGAGATGGACAAGGAGACCATTGCCGGCGGCCTGCTTCACGATGTGGTGGAGGACACCAAGATGACCTTGGATGACCTGACAAGAGAGTTCGGAGCCGAGGTGTCCTTCCTGGTGGATGGCGTCACAAAGCTGACGCAGTTAAACTGGGACAAGGACAAGGTGGAGATCCAGGCGGAAAATCTGCGCAAGATGTTTCTGGCTATGGCAAAGGACATACGGGTTATCATCATCAAGCTGGCGGACCGCCTGCACAATATGCGCACGGGCCAATATTGGAAGCCGGAGAAGCAGAAGGAGAAGGCCAGAGAGACCCTGGAGATCTATGCGCCGATCGCGGACCGGCTGGGTATTTCCAAGATTAAGATTGAGCTGGATGATCTGTCCCTCAAGTTTCTGATGCCGGAGGTGTACTACGACCTGGTGGAGAAGGTGGATCTGCGCAAGGACGCCAGGGAGGCATTCGTCCAATCGATCGTGGACGAGGTAAAGAAGCACATGGAGGCTACAGGGATCAAGGCCTCTGTGGGCGGACGAGTGAAGCATTTTTTCAGCATCTACAAGAAGATGGTGAAGCAGAACAAAACCCTGGATCAGATCTACGACCTCTTCGCTGTCCGCATCATGGTGGACACGGTGAAGGACTGCTATGCGGCGCTGGGTGTGATCCATGAGATGTACATTCCCATCCCTGGGCGGTTTAAGGATTATATCGCCATGCCCAAGCCCAATATGTACCAGTCCCTCCACACCACGCTCATCGGCAGCAACGGCCAGCCCTTTGAGATTCAGATCCGAACCTACGAGATGCACCGCACTGCGGAGTACGGAATCGCGGCGCACTGGAAGTACAAGGAGAGCGGCAGCGGCCAGGTGGCGGCGGGCAAGGAGGAGGAGAAGCTGAGCTGGCTGCGCCAGATATTGGAGTGGCAGCGGGATACGGATGACTCCAAGGAATTTCTCAGCATGGTCAAGGGCGATCTGGACCTGTTCTCCGACAGCGTGTACTGCTTTACCCCCTCTGGGGATGTGAAGACTCTGCCCAGCGGGTCCACGCCCATTGATTTTGCCTACGCCATCCACAGTGCAGTGGGCAACAAGATGGTGGGAGCCCGGGTGAACGGCAAGCTGGTGCCCATCGAGTATGTGATCCAGAATGGAGATCAGATCGAGATTGTCACCTCCCAGAATTCTAAGGGACCCAGCCGGGACTGGCTGGGAATCGTAAAGAGTGCCCAGGCTAAGACAAAGATCAACCAGTGGTTCAAGACCCAGATGAAGGAGGACAACATCGTCCGGGGCCGTGAGATGATCGAGCGGTACTGCAGGACCAAGGGCATCAACTGGGCAGAGCTTGGGAAGCCGGAATTTATGGAAAAGGTGATGAACCGCTATGCATTCCGGGACTGGGATTCCGTCCTGGCATCCATCGGCCATGGAGGCCTGAAGGAGGGCCAGGTCATCAACAAGATGCTGGAGGAAAAGGAGAAAAAGCAGCGCCGGGAGATCACCGATGAGGATGTGCTGGGCGGCATCGCGGATACGGATGGACGGTCCGGCACAGCCACTGTGCGGAAGAATAAGAGCGGCATTACCGTGAAGGGCATTCACGACCTTGCGGTGCGCTTTTCCAAGTGCTGCAACCCGGTGCCGGGCGACGAGATTGTGGGCTTTGTGACCCGTGGGCGGGGTGTTTCCATCCACCGCACGGACTGCATCAACATGATCAATCTTCCGGAGGACGAGCGCAGCCGGATCATTGAGGCGGAGTGGCAGGTCACGGAGAACGACAGCAGCAGCGAGCAGTATTCCACAGAGATACAGATATTTGCCAACAACCGCATTGGCATGTTTGCAGATATTTCCAAGGTATTTACGGAAAAACAGATCGACATCACTTCTATGAATGTGAGGACAAGCAAGCAGGGCAAGGCGACTATTATCATGACCTTTGACATCCACGGAACAGAGGAGCTGAACCGCCTGACGGACCGCATCCGTCAGATCGAGGGGGTTCTGGATATTGAGCGTACAGCGGGATGATAGGCGGACGCCTGCGCGGCGGCCTGGAGCCAGTGCAGCTGCCGGAGGCCTGCGCGGTGAGGCAGAATGGAGACAAATTATGAGTAATTTTCGGATAAAAACCTGTGTGCTGGGACCGATCAGCACCAACTGCTATCTTATTTACAACGATAGGACGAAGGCGGGAGCGATCGTGGATCCTGCAGACAATGCCGCATATATTTTAAATAAGTGCAATGAGCTTGGGATAAAGCCGGAGGCAGTGCTGCTCACCCACGGACACTGCGACCACATCTCAGCGGTGCCGGATGTGCGCCGTGCCTTCCATGTGCCTGTGTATGCGGGGGCGGCGGAGGAGCCGCTGTTTTTGGATCCCGGAAAGAATCTCTCCGCTCAAATGTGGCCGGAGCAGGTGAGCTTTAAGCCCGACGAGCTGCTTCACGACGGGGACAGCCTGGAGCTTTTGGGCTTTCAGTGGAAGGTGCTGGAGACGCCGGGCCATACGGCGGGAGGCATATGCTATTATCTGCCCGAGGAGGAGGTTCTGCTGGCGGGGGACACACTCTTTGAGAATTCCTTCGGCCGGACGGATCTTCCCACAGGGAGCATGAGCCAGCTGGTGCGGTCCATTGTGGACAAGCTCTTTGTGCTTCCGGATGACACCATGGTCTATCCGGGCCATGGAGACCCGACCACCATCGGACATGAGAAGCGGTACAATCCCGTCAGCTATTACAACAGATAAAAGGCAGGTTTTTTGATGATTGGATTATTGATACAGGACAATGCATATGAGCAGGACATCAGAGAGCTTCTGATGTCCTTTTATCCGGGTGAGGCTTATGCCCATGAGGTGAAGGACGGGGTATCCTTCTACGTGGAGACGCGGCTGGGGGAGAACGAGGCATGGATCCTTCTGTGGGAGCCGGACGGCAGGCCTGCAGGCGGCGCGTCCCAGGCAGAGGAGACCGAGGAGGCCCCATGCGCGGTGCGGCCCGTCCCTCCGTCCGGCCTGGAGGGCTGGCGCTGCGCGGATGCGGCAGAGGGGAAGACAGACCTGACAGACCGCACACAGACCAAGAATGTGGTGAAGAAGCTTTTTTACCAGATGCTCATACGGCGCACGGGAAGGACGCTTCCCTGGGGCTCCCTCACGGGAATCCGGCCAACCAAGATTGCCTTAAGCCGCCTGATGGAGGGCTGGAGGGAGGAGGACATCCGCTCCTTCATGAAGGAGACCTATATGGCCAGCGATGAGAAGATCGATCTGTGCATTGAGATTGGGGCCAGGGAGAAGGCGCTTCTGGCGCCCCTGGACTACGAGCGGGGATGGAGCCTGTATGTGGGCATTCCCTTCTGCCCGACTACCTGCCTGTACTGCTCCTTCACCTCCTACCCGGTGGGAAAATGGAAGGGCAGGATGGAGGAGTATTTGTCCGCCCTGTTTAAGGAGATGGAGTACACTGCGGGCCGGATGGAGGGAAGGCCCCTCGACACCATCTACATCGGAGGGGGTACGCCCACCTCTCTGGAGGCAGAGGAGCTGGACCGGCTTCTTAGCCGCATGGAGCAGCTTTTTGACACAGGGCATGCCCTGGAGTTTACTGTGGAGGCGGGACGTCCGGACAGCATCACCAGGGAGAAGCTTGCGGTTCTGCGCTCTCACGGGATCACCCGCATCTCCATCAATCCCCAGACCATGAACCAGAAGACCCTGGATCTCATCGGCCGCCGCCATACGGTGGAGATGGTGAAGGAGAAATTCTATCTGGCCAGGGAGCTGGGCTTTGACAACATCAATATGGATCTGATTATGGGACTTCCCGAGGAGAATCTGGAGGATGTGGAGCACACGCTGGAGGAGATCCGCAGCCTGAACCCGGATTCCCTGACCGTGCACTCCCTAGCCATCAAGCGGGCGGCGCGTCTCAACATGTTTAAGGAGGAGTACAGCGGCCTGCACATTACCAACACGCCGGAGATGATCGAGCGGAGCGCGGCCTGCGCCCGGGGCATGGGCATGGAGCCCTACTACCTCTACCGGCAGAAAAATATGGCGGGAAATTTTGAAAATGTGGGCTATGCCCGGCCGGGCAAGGCCTGCATCTACAACATCCTGATCATGGAGGAGATGCAGACCATCGCGGCCTGCGGCGCCGGAACCACCACCAAGGTGGTGTTCCCCCAGGAAAACCGCAGAGAGCGGTGTGAGAATGTGAAGGAAGTGGAGCAGTACATCAGCCGGATCGATGAGATGCTGGAGCGGAAGGCGCGGGTTGGGGTTTAAGGGAGCCTTTGCACCATGGCCTCCTTTTTCCAGAAGCAGATGCC
>CALWMT010000118.1 GCA_944382045.1 uncultured Enterocloster sp.
ATGGCAGGAGGCAAGCAGGGAATCTCCACCATGGTGAAGCACATTTTCCCGCCGGCTATCACAGCCTTTGCAACCCAGTCTTCTGCGGCCACCATCCCGGTGAACAAGGAGGCCTGCGACGCTATCGGTGTACCCAAGGACATCAGTGATCTGGTGCTGCCCATGGGATGTACCATGCACATGGACGGATCGGTTCTCTCCTCCATCGTGAAGATCTGCTTCCTTTACGGTATCTTCGGCATGGAGTTCTCGGGAATAGGCACCTATGGCATGTCCATCGTGGTGGCCATCCTGTCCGCATTTGTTTTGTCCGGCGCTCCCGGCGGCGGCCTGGTAGGTGAAATGCTCATTGTCAGCATGTTTAATTTCCCCGCAGAGGCCTTCCCCATCATCGCTACCCTGGGCTTTATCTTTGACCCGGCAGCTACCTGCCTGAATTCCTCCGGCGATACCATCGCCTCCATGCTGGTTACCCGTCTGGTAGAGGGAAAGGATTGGCTGGTGAAGGCTGCGGCGGCTAAGAAGCAGGCGTAGGCTTTAGGATACGGACTATCTGCAAGATAACTCGAAACGTTCAGACCGGCACGGAGCCTGCCGGTCTGAATCCCTGTCTCATAAGGAAAGGAGTATTTTTCAATGAAAGTAACTGTGATCGGCAGCCATCTCTGCCCCGATACCCTTTATGCCCTTGGCAAGCTTTCCGGCGCGGGCGCGGAGGTGGATTTTAGAGATATTCTCTCCTGCCACGCAGAGCTGCAGAATTACCTGCAGATCCGTGAGGGCAGCCCCCTCTACCAGGAGATACGGGGCACCAAGCGCCTGGGCATTCCCTGCTTTGTGCGGGAGGACGGAACCATGACCCTGAACCTGGACGATATTCTTGCGTGATGTGCAATCGTTAGGTTTTTATATAGCCTCCTTTAAAACCCCCGGCTGTTACGTTTATAATGTGCCGGGGGTTTACGGGCGAAGGGGGGAAAGGAGAATAAGGAAATGCATGAATTGACAGAGCTGATCCGGCAGGACATGAAGCCTGCGCTGGGAGTGACGGAGCCAGGGGCCATCGCCTTTGCGGCGGCCACTGCCAGGCGGCACACAAAAGGGGCAGTGCGGCAGGTGAAGCTGCGGCTGAACAGCGGCATGTTTAAAAATGCCTTTACCTGCGGTATTCCCGGAAGCAGTGAGGTGGGCAATGCCCACGCAGCAGCCCTGGGAGTCATCGGCGCGGACCCGGACAAGGGGCTGGAGTGCCTGGACGGGGTCACGCCGGAGCAGGCGCAGCAGGCCAAGGCCATGGTGGAGGCGGGAAAGATTGATGTGGAGATGGCGGAGATTACCAGCCGGATCTTCATTGAGGCAATTGTGACTGCAGAGGAAGGCGAAGCGGCTGTCACCATCCGGGACACCCACACCAACATTGTCCGTATCACGGAGAACGGCCGCACGGTCTATGAAAAGGAGGCCCAGGAGGAAGGGCAGGCAGGCGGCTTGACAGATGTCAAGGACAGTGAGCTGCCCTTGGTTCACCGCTATACCCTTGCAGAGCTTCACAATTATGCGCTGACTGTGCCGGCTGAGGAGCTGTCCTTTATCCGGGAGGCTTTTGCGATGAATATGGCGCTGTGCCAGGCGGGCCTTGAGAGTCCCAAGACCTCCTATGCCCGCTATCTGCTGGCGGAGAACGGCGGCCGTATTATCTCTGACGACGAGCAGAAGACAGCCTCCCTTCTCTGCAACGGGGCCATTGAGGCCCGGGTGCTGGGGCTTCCTGAGCCCGCTATGAGCATCACCGGTTCAGGAGCCCACGGCATTATCGCCACCATGCCGCTCTACGCGGCCTATAAGGTGAAGGGGTATCCGGAGGAGAAGCTTCTTCGCGCCACAGCGTTAAGCTATCTCATCTGTATGTACATCAAGGAATATTCCGGAAGGCTGTCGGCCTTCTGCGGCTGCGCCATTGCCGCCGGCACCGGCATGGCCTGCGGGCTGGTGCTTTTGCGGGACGGCAGCACGGAGATGATGGCCCGCACCATCAACAACATGGCCAGCAGCATCACCGGAATGATCTGCGACGGGGGCAACCAGGGCTGCGCCATGAAGGGAGTGGTGGCGGTGGATGCTGCCTGGCGGTCCGCCGCTATGGCCATGGAGGGCGTCTATATCCATTCCGTCCACGGCATCAACGGCTCCACGCCGGAGCAGACCATGCGGAATATGGGCCAGATCGCTTCCCCCGGTATGGTGGGAACGGAAAAGACAATTATTGAGATTCTGGAGGGGAAATCTGACTTTGGCCGCCGGGAATGACAGTGGGGAGCGAAGAGGAAGTTGTCTACCTCTCCTCCTGAATCCTCTTTTCCAGTTCCTCTGCCGAATCACTATCCCCAGCGAAGGAAGTCCACAGCCGCAGAAGCTCTGGATCCTGTTCTTCCTGAATCTGCTGGGCGATGGGTTCTGTCAACAGCCCTTTTAATTCAAGAATCTGGATCAGCAGCCGGCGGATGGACCTGGCATGCTGATCCCGTTCTTTTTGAAGCAGCCTGGCGTTTTCTTCCCGTTCTTTTTGAAGCAGCCGAGCGCTTTCCTCCCGTCCCTGCCTTCTTCCTTCATCAAGCAGTGTCTTTGCATGTCTTTCTTGATTATATAATGAAATTTTTGAAAAACGGCCAGAGCTTAAAGCAGCTGTCCATATTTTTTATGGGAACACAGAATATGATACAGCAAAAGCCGTAAACATTGACTTTTGTGTTCTGATAGGATACCATGGACTTGAATAGGAGTAACCGCTTAGGCGGCGTGCAGACAGATGAGGCGCCCCTTGGGGCATGCCCGCTGCCTAAACGGCTGGGAAAATGATTTTGCTGTGAAGGGATAGGACATGGAGAAATTAAGCAATCCACAAAAGACCATAGAGATTTTGCAGAAATACAAGTTTGTCTTTCAGAAGCGGTACGGGCAGAACTTTCTCATTGATCCCAGAGTGCTGGAAAAGATCATGAATGCGGCTGAGATTGGGCCGGAGGACTGCGTGCTGGAGATCGGGCCTGGCATTGGCACCATGACGCAGTACCTGGCGGAGCGGGCGGCCCGGGTAGTGGCGGTTGAGATCGACGGGGAGCTGATTCCCATTCTGCAGGAGACGCTGGCGGATTATAAGAACGTGGTTCTTATACAGAATGATATATTGAAGGTGGATATAAAGGAGCTGGCCCGGGAGTATGGGAATGGAAGGCCCCTGAAGGTGGTGGCGAACCTGCCCTATTATATCACTACGCCCATTGTTATGGGACTTCTGGAGGGCGGGGCTCCGGTGGCGAACATCACGGTCATGGTCCAGAAGGAGGTGGCGGACCGGATGCAGGCCGGGCCGGGCACAAAGGATTACGGGGCGCTCTCATTGGCGGTGCAGTATTACGCCAAGCCCTATATTGCGGCGAATGTGCCGCCCAACTGCTTTATTCCCCGGCCAAATGTGGGGTCAGCGGTCATCCGGCTGACCCGGCATGAGACGCCTCCCGTGCAGGCGGAGGATCCGGCTCTGATGTTTAAGCTTATCCGGGCCTCCTTCAACCAGAGGCGGAAAACCCTGGTGAACAGCCTGAACAACTCCCCGGAGCTTTCCTGCACCAAGGAGGAGGCAGCGGCGGCCCTGGAGCACTTAGGCCTTCCGCCGGCTGTGCGCGGGGAGGCGCTGACGCTGGAGGAGTTTGCGGGGATAGCCAATTATCTTGCCGCCCATGGAGCGGGAAAGGAAGGGGACAGATGAGCAGACGTTGGGGAAAAATCCTGGCTGCCGTGGCTGTGGGAGCAGCGGCCGGGGTATCGCTTAAAAAGGTTCGGGAGATCAAGGCGAGGAAGGAGAAGGAGCGCCTAAACGCCATCGAGTCAGCGGTGGTGCACAACCGAAATTACGGGACCCGGAAGGCCTATATTGTAGGGGGAGGTCTGGCCGGGCTGGCGGCAGCCGCCTATCTGGTGCGGGACTGCCATTTTCCCGGAAAGCAGATTGTTATTTTTGAGTCGGAGGACCGGCTGGGAGGAAGCAATGACGGCAAGGGATCCCCTGCGAAGGGATATGCCTGCCGGGGGCTGCGGCTGGCTGACCGGGAAAATTATGAGAATTTCTGGGAGCTTTTTCACACCATCCCTTCCTTAAAGCGCAGGGGAAAGAGCGTAGCGGAGGAGATATTGGAGTTCAGCCAGTCTCACCCGGTGCGGGGCCGTGCCCGCCTGGCGGATGGGGATGGAAATGTTTTAAATGCCAAGTCCATGGGATTTACCCTGCAGGACAGAATGGCCATCACAAGGCTCTTGATGATGGATGAGAGGAAGCTGGACGGACTTACGGTTCAGGATTGGTTTAAAGAGACGCCCCATGTGTTTGAGACAAGATTCTGGCGGCTCTGGCACAGCACCTTTGCCATGCAGCCCTGGAGCAGCCTGTTTGAATTCAGACGCTGCCTGAAAAGGATGCTGCCTGCATTTGGCTGGATAGATACTCTGGAGGGCGCGGTCCGCATGCCCCTTAACCAGTACGACAGCCTGATCTGCCCTCTGGCGGACTACCTGCGCAAGGCGGGCGTGGCCTTCCGGGAGGGGTGTCAGGTGACGGATATGGAGTTTGCAGCTGGACCGGGGGTTACGGTCAAGACGCTGTATCTGAAGCGGCGGGTTGAGGAGGAGGAGAGCCGGGCCGGGGAGTCCTTCGTATTTGAGAGTGTCAATCTGGCTCCAACGGATATCTGTATTGTGACAAATGGCTCCGTATCCGCGGGAACGGTTTTTGGAGATCTGGATCGGGCGGCGCTTCCCGGACGGAAGCCATCTGCCGGAAGACTGTGGGAAAAGATTGCCCAGAAGAAGCCAGGGATGGGAAGTCCGGAACCATTTTTCTCCAAACCGGAGGAGACGGAGAGGGTGAGCTTTACAGTCACAGCCAGGGGAAATGCGCTTTTGGAGGAATTTAAGAAATTCGCGGGAGGACGTCCGGAGGACGAGGCGCGGATGACCTTTGGGGAATCGCCGTGGCTTGTCACTGTGGCTGTGCCGGTTCAGCCCTATTTCGCAGGGCAGCCGGAGGACGTGGCTGTGCTCTGGGGCTGCGGGCTGGCGGTGCGGACAGCCGGGGCCTATGTGAATAAGGCTATGAAGGACTGCACGGGCCGGGAGATTTTAAGGGAGCTTCTCTGCGTTATGCATGTGCCGGAGGAGCGGCAGGAGGCGCTCATGGAGACCGTGATCAATGTGATTCCCTGCTATATGCCATTTGCCGGGGCTCCGGCTGCGCCGCGCAAGTTTGGGGACAGGCCCAAGGTCCTTCCCACAGGGACGGTCAACCTGGCCATGGTGGGGCAGTTTGTGGAGATCCCGGAGGACATGGTGCTCACCGAGGAGTATTCTGTCCGTTCCGCTCGGATGGCGGTATACGGGCTTATGGATATGAAGCGGGAGGTCTGCCCGGTGACATCCCATGGGACCCGGCCAGCCGTTGTGCTGCGGGCCCTGGGCCGGGCGTTTCGGCCGGGCGCGTGTGCCCCGGTCAGGCGCGTAAAGAAGAGCAGAGGTGAGAACAAATGATATTTATCGGAGGCATCAGCCAGGGAGAAAAGCAGTTAAATTATACCCAGACCGTGATCTGCGATATCTGCGGACGCTACGGGCGGTATCAGGTATTTATGACCTACATGTATTTCAGCTTTTTCTTTATCCCGCTGTTTAAGTGGAATAAACGCTTTTATGTGAAAATGAGCTGCTGCGGCTCGGTCTACGAGCTTGATCCGGAGATCGGCAAGGAAATACTGGCCGGGCGGCAGGTGGAGATTACCCGGAAGGATCTGACGCTGCGCCAGCGGGGAACGGGGGCGTTTCGCGGGGGCGGCGCAAAGGAATGGGACGCTGGCGGCCAAAGAGCGGGTGCGCTGGAGGACGGCGCACCCGCTGCAGGGGATTGTGCTTCTGTGGGGCATGGCGGCGCTGCGGCGGATCGTGCGGATGCGGCGGGGCCTGGCGGTACCGTTGCGGAACACGCATGGCGCTCCGCCGGGCGCAGGCGCTGCAGCCGATGCGGGTTTGAGACGGACGAGGACTTTGCGTTTTGTCCGAAGTGCGGGAAGAGATTTGAGTAGGGCGCGAAAATAGAATGGGGAGCTTATGCTGTGCATTTTTCATTGACAACCCGCCCCGCCAGTGTTATGCTAAATCACAACAGGGAGCTTGTGAAGCAGGCTGAGAGGAAGTAATCGAACTTCGACCGTTTGTACCTGATTTGGGTAATGCCAACGTAGGGAAATATGGACTGCATTGCAGGAATGATATCCATGTCTCACGGGGGCATGGATTTTTTCATTAGGAGGAGACTATGGAGTACACAACACAGATGGACGCCGCCAGAAAGGGAATCCTCACCGAGGAGCTAAAGAAGGTGGCCGAGAAGGAGCAGTTTGACCCGGAGAAGCTCAGGGAGCTGGTGGCCCAGGGAAAGGCAGCCATACCGGCTAATAAGAACCACAAATGTCTGGAGCCCAACGGCATCGGATCCATGCTAAAGACAAAGATCAACGTAAATCTGGGCACCTCCAGGGACTGCAAGGACCTGGACATGGAGCTTGCAAAGGTGAACGATGCGGTAAAGATGGGCGCGGAGTCCATCATGGACTTAAGCTCCTGGGGCGATACCCGGAAATTCCGCAGAAAGCTCACCGCAGAGTGCCCGGCCATCATTGGCACAGTGCCGATCTATGACGCAGTGGTGTATTATCACAAGCCCTTGAAGGAGATCACCTCCGAGGAGTGGATCAAGATTGTGGAGATGCACGCGGAGGATGGTGTGGACTTCCAGACCATCCACGTGGGCATCAACCGCCAGACTGCGGACCGGTTCAAGAGGGCGAAGCGCCTGACCAATATCGTGTCCCGGGGCGGCTCCATCATCTTCGCCTGGATGGAGATGACCGGGCAGGAGAACCCCTTCTATGAGCATTTTGACCGGATTTTGGACATCTGCCAGAAGTACGATGTGACCTTAAGCCTGGGAGATGCCTGCCGTCCGGGATGCATTGCGGACGCTACGGACATTTCCCAGATTGAGGAGCTGGTGACCTTGGGCGAGCTGACCCGCAGGGCCTGGGAGAAGAATGTGCAGGTGATTATCGAGGGGCCGGGCCACATGCCCTTAAACCAGATCGCGGCCAACATGCAGATCCAGCAGACCATCTGCCAGGGCGCTCCCTTCTACGTGCTGGGCCCTCTGGTTACGGATGTGGCCCCCGGCTATGACCATATCACGGCAGCCATCGGCGGCGCCATCGCGGCGGCCAATGGTGCTTCCTTCCTGTGCTACGTGACCCCTGCGGAGCATCTGCGCCTTCCGGACGTGGACGATGTGAGGGAGGGAATTATTGCCTCCAAGATCGCAGCCCATGCGGCGGATATCGCCAAGGGCATAAAGGGCGCTGCGGACTGGGATCGGGAGATGAGTACAGCCAGAAAGAAGCTGGACTGGGAAAAGATGTTCGACCTCTCCATTGACCCGGAGAAGGCCCGCCGCTACCGCGCCTCCGCCAAGCCGGAGAAGGAGGACACCTGCTCCATGTGCGGGAATTTCTGTGCGGTGAAAAATATGAACAGGATCCTTGACGGCGAGATCGTCAGCATCTACGATGAGTGACAGGAGGAGTTTGACAATG
>CALWMT010000119.1 GCA_944382045.1 uncultured Enterocloster sp.
CGACCTCGCTGACCTTCGGCCCGGTGTTTCCCAATCCTCGGTTCCGCATAATAAGCCTCCCCACAAATACATTTTCTCAGATCGCCCGTCCCGCTCCAGGACCAGCCACGGACTCTCCCTCCGTCAGCCTCGCCTGAAACAGCCGGTGCTCATTCTGCCCGAAGCCGTCGATGCGGTCCAGCAAAATATTCATGGCCTCCGCCGCCATCTCCTCACAGGGCTGCTTCATGGTGGTCAGGGTAGGATTATAATAAGATGCCATCTCTATTCCGTCAAAGCTTGCGACCGAATAATCCCCCGGCACGCTTTTCCCCGCATCCCGGATCGCCTTGCACACGCCGAAGGCCGCGTTGTCAGAAATAACAAGAAAAGCCGTGGCCTCCCTGCCGGACTGAATAAAACGGCTGGCTGCCCGGTAACCGTTAACCATAGAATAGGCGTCCTCCCCCTTCTCCGCGTAGAGGATGAGATCCGGATCCACAGGGATATGGTGGTCTGCAAGGGCCTTGCAGTAGCCCTCCAACCGCATACGCCCAATGGCCGCGTCGTCCTTCCGGGCTGCCACCATGGCAATCCGCCTGTGGCCCATGGAAATCAGATAGGAGGTCATCTCATACCCCGCCAGCACGTCGTCAATGGCCACGGAGGAATAGAGTTCCTTTCTCACATCCGGCCCCAAGGTAATGGTGCAGACCACAAAGGGGGCCTTGAGCTGGCGCACCTTGTCCTCCTTATGGCTGGCCGTACCGCCCAAAAACACAATCCCGCAGGGTTTTTTCTCCTTTTCCAGCTCCAGGGCCGCTTCCACCTCATCATTTTCCTCGTCCACCTGCTGGAGCAGGAAGCCATAGCGGCGGCGCTCCGTGATCTGTTCAATCGTCTTTATCATCCCCTGAAAAAAAGGGTTTGTAATGCCGCGGATCAGCACAGCGATTGTCTTCGATTCGGTCCTCTTTAAATTCCGGGCGCTGTTGTTGGGGATGTATCCGTTCTGCTCAATCACCTCTAAAATCCTCTGCCGGGTCTGGGGATTGATATCCGGATGGTTGTTGATGGCCCGGGATACCGTGCGGACCCCCACGCCGCAAATTCTGGCTACATCCTTGATTGTAAAAGGCTCCATATACACTCCTCCTCTGATGACTCCGCCGGCGGCCAAAACCACCGCACTGATGCCTGTTATCATAAGTATAACAGCATTTCCCAAAACTCGCAATCGTTACCGAAAACGTTGCCGGGCTTATAAAAACAAAGCGGGACGCCCGTCTTTCAAGCGTCCCGCAAAATCATTGGAAAATCAGCCCGTCAGCCCTTAACCGCGCCGGCCACCACGCCCTCGATGATGTACTTCTGGCAGGCCAGGTAGAAAATGATAATCGGCACAATGGACAGCACCAGCAGAGCCATCAGCGATCCATAGTCCTTGGCTCCATAGGATCCCATCAGATACTGCACAGCCACCGGGATGGTTTTGTACGGCGTGGATACGCCAATCACCAGGTAGGGCAGCAGATAATCATTCCAAATCCACATGGCGTTCAGGATAGCCACTGTGATCGCCGTGGGCTTTAAAATGGGCATCACGATGGAGAAAAATGTCTGCAGCGGATTGCAGCCGTCAATCATGGCCGATTCCTCTATCTCATAGGGAATGGACTTGACAAAGCCGCAGAACATAAACACGGACAGCCCGGCTCCAAAGCCCAGGTACAGCACAATCATTCCCACCGGATGGTTCAGGTGAAGCATGTCGGCCAGCTTGGACATGGTAAACATGACCATCTGGAAGGGAACCACCATGGAGAAGACAAACATATAGTAGAGCGCGCTTGTTAGCCGCCCCTTAACCCTTGTGATGTACCAGGCCGTCATGGAGGTACAGAGAATAATCACCAGCGTGGAGCCTACTGTGATGAAAGCGGACCAGCCGAAGGCTGCAAAAAATCCCGTATTTTCAATGCCGAGCGTATAGTTCTCCAGACGCGCGAACATCTCGCCTGTGGGAAGGGCAAAGGGCGCGTCGCTGATATAGAGCTTTCCCTTAAAGGAATTCATCAGCACAAAGAGCACCGGGAAGATGAAAAGCGCTGCCAGGACAACCAGAAGAATAAATATCAGCTGCTGGCCGAGTGTTCTTTTTTCTTTCATCAGCTTTCAACCTCCTTGCGTCTTGTAAACAGAAGCTGGGCCATGGCGATACCCGTCACGATTATGAAAAATACAACTGCCTTGGCCTGTCCTACGCCCTCAAAGCCGTTGCGCCCGTAGAAGGTTTCGTAAATATCCAGGGCCAGCATGGTTGTCTTCTGGGAGGGGCCGCCTCCGGTCAGCGCCAGGTTCTGGTCGAACATTTTAAATGAGTTTGCTATGGTCAAAAACAGGCAGATGGTGATGGAAGGCATAACCATGGGAATGGTAATCTTCCGCAAGATCTCCGAGGGCGTCGCCCCGTCAATCTTGGCCGCCTCGATCAGATCCGGCGATACATTCTGCAGGCCCGCGATGTAAATCACCATAATATAGCCGATGAGCTGCCAGTTCATAAGGATAATGAGTCCCCAGTACCCGTAAGCCGGATCAATCAGCATAGTCACTCCGAATTTGGAAAGCACGCCGTTGATCATGGACTGCCAGATGTAGCCAAGCACAATGCCGCCTATCAGGTTCGGCATAAAGAAGATGGTGCGGAAAATATTGGTTCCCCTGATCTTCTGGGTCAAAAGCATGGCCAGGGCAAATCCGCATACATTGATGGTGATAACCGCCACCACCGCGAATTTTACCGTGAACCACAGAGCGTTTAAAAATCCATCGTTGGTAAATGCGGTGACGTAGTTGGATACGCCTACAAAGGTCGCGTTGGTCACCGTTGTAAAATCACAGAAGGATAGGTACAGGCCCATCACAAAGGGGATAATAAACGCTATGAAAAACGCTGCCAGGGTAGGCCCCACAAAGATGATGAAATATTTCTTCATCGACTGATTCATAACCCCGCCTCCTTACTTTGCGGCCTCTTTTTCAATCTGCCACTGCTCAATAACCGTCTGCTTTACCTGTTCCCAATCCATCGTTCCCTGGGCGTACTCAAGAAGGGCGCTTCCGAAATTATCCTTAAAGGTCTGGCTGGGGAAGGCCGTGAAGATCCAGGGGATGGATTCCTTTCCGCTCTCCATGGAGGTCAAAAGCGCCTGGGCCAGGGGATCGGAGGGCCTTTCCTCATCGCTGAAGGTGGTGAAGGGAGCGATATTTCCCAGCTTGTTGGTCATATAGTCCTTACCGGTTTCCGAATTGATCAGCCACATAACAAAGTCAAGGGAAGCCTGCTGATCCACCTCTCTGGCCTGGCTGTTAATGCAGAAATAGTTCTCCGTTCCAATGCACAGTCCCTGGTTCTCCTCTCCTTCCAGGCCCATGTAAATCGGCATAAAGCCAATGGCGTCCTCCTTCACCACATTGCCGGACACCTCCGCGATCTGACTCCACGCCCAGTTTCCGTTCTGGACCATGGCCGCCTGTCCCAGGGCAAATTCCGCCATGGAATCATTGACGCCCTTGCTGCCCAAAAGCTTGGGCTCTGTGGTGGAATTGTTCAGATACAGGTCAAAGATCTGCTTGAAATTATCGCTGTATGTAAAGGCAATGGTGTCGGCATCCGTCACGCCCTCGTCCGCAAACTCCGCGTAGATGGGCAGGTTCGCCAGATGGGTCTGCCATCTCCACTCCTCTCCGGGAAGCAGGGAGGTGGAGGCAAACACACCCTTGATGCCCAAGGCATCCTTCTTGGACTGCATATCCTCAACCACTGCCTTCAGCGTATCAAAGCTGTCGATGGCCTCAATGGAATCCGCCTTGGCTCCGTCCATGGCAAAATACTTGTCCATGATCTCGCCGTTGTAGATAATTCCGTAGCCCTCCACCGTGTAGGGAATGCCGTACACGCCTCCGTCATCGCCGGTAACGGCAAGGCTCTGATCGGACAGGGACTTGTAAAACTCCGTGTCCGTCAGATCCAGGCAATAATCTTTCCAGGACTGATAGCCCACAGGTCCGTTGATCTGGAACAGAGTGGGAGCGTCCGTCTTGGCAATCTCGGACTTTAAGGTAGACTCATAATTGCCGCCCGCAGCGGTCACCACCTTAACCTCAACCCCTGTCTCCTCGGTGTAGACCTGCGCGATCTCCTCCCAGACATCCGTAACCTCCGGCTTAAAGTTCAGGTAATACACCTTTCCGGCACTGTCGTCCCCAGATCCCGACGACGAACAGCCCGCCAATGCCGCCGCTGCCAGTATCGCTGCTCCTGCTGCCCCAATCCATCTCTTTTTCATTTTCATGCTCCTCCTTATTATTTTGTGAAAACATTTCCGGTAACTATTCCGGCATCAATTCCGGTAACGTTTCCAATTGTTGACTTTACTATAGCACCGTCCTTGCCGTTTGGCAAGGACGAGTTTTATTTTCATAGATTTTCACAATTTCTATTTATTATTTTTATGCACTATGCCTATCACAACTGCCTGAAGCGGCGCAAGGCGAAGGGTATCTCCCTCCCGATCCAGCCCGTCATCGTTGTTGATCAGAACCGGGGCGCTCTCTAGCGTTTCCGGACCGCCGCTCTCCCCCATCTGTCCTCCGGACAGAAGCTGCCGGACCGAGAGGGTGAGCTCCTTTGCATTGAAATTGCCCAAAACCAGTAGATCCCTGTCTTCTCCTTTTCGCAGATAGGCCATCAGGCCAGTCTTCTCCTCCATCAGGGGCACTGTCCGCCCATAAACAGCCGCGTCCGCCCACTGGGGATCCTTTCTGAGGCGGATAAGCTTTTTGTAAAAGGACAGCAGGCTGTCCGAATCTCCCTGCTGAGCGCGCACATTGATCTCCCGGTAATTGGGATTTACCTTCAGCCAGGGCTTTGCCCCGCTGAAGCCCCCATTGGGGCTGCCGTCCCACTGGAACGGGGTTCGGGCGTTGTCCCGGCTGTAGAGAGACACCACCTGCAGGGCCTGCTCCCTGCTAAGGCCCGCATCCAGGCATACCTGGTACTCAAACCGGCTGTTCACATCGTCCACCTCGTCTATGGACGCAAAGCGCATATTTTCCATCCCAATCTCCTGCCCCTGGTAGATAAAGGGCAGGCCCTTCAGCATGAAATACATAGCGGCCAGCAGCTTCTTTCCCCTTAGGTTCTGGGCATAGCCCGGCAGATAGTAGCTAACGCCCCTAGGCTCGTCGTGGTTTTCAATAATATTGGAGAAAAAGCCCACGCCCTCCGATCTTCTCTGACTCTCAAAGCAGCACCGCTTGTAATCATCCGGCTCTGGAACCCTGCAGGCGTACCATCCCTTGGCCGATTTTCCCTCCACAGTCTGGCTGAAATCAAAGATGGAGGAAAAGCATCCATTTTCCCCGATAAAATCCGGCAGTTCCTCCGCCTTATCGTTGAACACCTCCCCCACGCTGAAGGCGTCGTGGGGCGCAAGGGTCTGATCCCGCATCTCGTCCAGAAATTCCATGATGCCATCCGCATCCTTTAAGACGGTTCCCATGTCACAGAGGCCATCCTCCCGGTCCGCCGGGTAATCGCGAAATGGCAGGGGCTTTTTGATATTGATGATGGCGTCCGCCCGGAAGCCGGCCACCCCCCTGTCCAGCCACCAGTTCATCATCCGGTAGATCTCCTGGCGCAGTTCGGGATTTTCCCAGTTCAGATCCGGCTGCTTTTTGTGGAACAGGTGGAGATAATACCAGTCTGTCTCCCCTATGCGCTCCCATACCGGGCCGCCGAAGTAGGATCTCCAGTTGCAGGGAAGCTTCCCATCCTTCACCTGGCGGAGATAAAAATATTTACCGTAGGGCCCCTCTGGATCCCGGCAGGCCTCCGCAAACCAGGGATGCTCGTCGGAACAGTGGTTCACCACCAGATCCATGATCACAGCAATTCCCCTCTTTTTTGCCTCCCCCAGCAGCCTGTCCATGTCCTCCATGGATCCGAAAATCGGGTCAATGGCGCAGTAGTCCGCGATATCATACCCCTGATCCGCAAAAGGAGACAAATACACTGGAGAAATCCACAGGATGTCGATGCCCAGATCTTTAAGATAATCCAGCTTTTCCGTGATTCCCTCCAGATCTCCAATCCCGTCTCCATTTGTGTCGTAAAAGCTTTTCGGGTAAATCTGATAGGCTGTCTTTCCGTGCCACCATTTCTTCTTCATATGGGGTCCTCCTCCTTAAATGTCTGACTATTGCAGCAGGCTGTACCGTTACAAACCGATATGGTATGTACATTATAATACAGCCGTCCCAAAGATTCTTGCACATTTTCCCGCAATAGTTGACTTATTTATGTCTCGGGTATAATGTTATTATTACAAGGCGGCTGTTCCGGGCGGCTGCTTACAAATACCGCAGGAGGTACCTTATGCCTGATTCCGCTTTTCCCTCGCCCTCATCCCAAAAGGCTGCGCCAGAGGACGCCCCGTCCCCCGCTGCCCAGGAGATCCGGGACCGGGGATCCTTTTTATTTCCTTTTGAACAATATAGCACAGACGATAAGGACGGCTCCTTCTATGTGTCCCCCCACTGGCACCAGGAGGTGGAAATCCTCTGCATCCTGCGCGGCTGTGTCCGCATGGTCATTGACAGCCATGTTTTCTTTCCCGGCGCAGGTTCTGTCCTGTTTGTCAACCCCAAGGAAATCCATCACCTTACCAGTCAGGGGCCGGGCCTGCTGTACCATGCGTTTGTATTTCCCCTGCAGCTTCTGTCCTTCGGCCATGAGGACTACTGCCAGCAGGCCTGGATCCTTCCGCTCCTTCAGGGCCGCTCCGCCTTTCCCAGGCTCCTTAAGCCGGATCATCCCTGCCAGCCGGAAGCCACGGAGATCCTCATCCGCCTCTCCCAGATAAGGCAGGGAGAGCAGGCGGGATATCAGCTGATGGTTAAAGCCCTTCTCTACCAGCTTTTGGGCTGCCTCATCCAAAAAGACGCCCTGATGTCCGCCCCGCCCGCCCCCACAGCCGCCCAGGCCAAAAAGATGGAGAGCCTGCGCCAGATGCTCTCCTATATGGAGGAACATTTGCAGGAGCGGCTCACCCTGGACGAAATTTCCGCCCGTTTCTACATGACGCCCAATTATTTCTGTCGTTTTTTTAAGGATAATCTGGGCAAAACGCCCATGAGCTGCCTGAACGGACTCCGGCTGCAGAAAGCCTGCCGGCTGCTTACCGATACAGATATGCAAATACTGGAGATATGTCTTTGCTGCGGCTTCAACAACCTCAGCTACTTTGTGCGGTTCTTCCACCGCCAAATGGGGATGTCTCCCTCCCGCTACCGCGCGGAGGCGGCCCGGCAGCGGAACACTTGTAAATACAGATAGAATCAGGAGGTAAAGGCCATGGCCCTCTATGCCCTAGGCGATCTGCACCTGAGCTTCCAGACAGACAAGCCCATGGAAGCTTTCGGACGCGTGTGGAAACATCACGAGAAGAAGATTGAGAAATATGTGGGACAGAGCGTAAAACCGGAGGACACCCTGGTTCTCACCGGCGACCACTCCTGGGGCCGGAAGCTGCCGGAATGCCGGGAGGATCTGGCCTTTATCGAGCGGCTGCCCGGCCGCAAGATTCTCCTGCGCGGAAACCACGACATGTTCTG
>CALWMT010000120.1 GCA_944382045.1 uncultured Enterocloster sp.
GCAGAGTGCAATGGCTATGTGATTGACTATGATATACTGGTTTATGTGGGGGATGGCATGTACACGGACCGGTGGGGATTTTTATGCACCGTAGAGAACGGAACGCTTAGCTTTGTGGCGGACGGGATGCATGTGTACAGCAGAGTGGGATAGGATTAAGCATCCTGCTATGCTGTACTTTGGCGCACAGCCGGGAATGGAAGCATTCTACGAAAAGAACGGCTGCCAGAGAAGCCTGCAGTCCTATGTCATAGAATTAGAGAAAGGTTGAGAAAATGGGCGGATTACGGGATATTCCTGGAGTTGGAAACGCCCCTCTCGTATGATATTTTCATCTATAGACCGCCCCCTGCGGAACAATCCCTGCCTGGCTGTCCAACAGTGCCAGCTTATCGACGGCAGGGGTTGTGAGCCGGGCGATACTCTTTCCATTCGGACAAAATTACCTTAAGAAAAAGATAAGACATAAGTAACACATCCCATTCCCAGCAATGCTATACTGAAAAAAGAGATAAGCGGCGAAAAGGAGGTGCGCGCCGTGATAAATGGAAGCTTTTTTATTTTCTGCATTGTTTGGATTTTATACGGAATTGCGGGCCGGTCAGGGATTATGCTTGTGCCGAAAAAATGCAGGGGATACGTATGGACCGAGGACTGGAAGCGCAGCAGGGGAACCGCGTACCTGCTGCTGGGCGTGCCCTGGCTGCTGTTCGGCCTGGTATGCCGTGTCCTTTCCCTGGACCTCGGCTGGGGAGAAGCCTGCGTGATACTGCTTGTTTTGGCAGCGCCGTCATTTATCCATGGGTATGTCATCGATAGAAGGTTTAAGAGGCTGCGGGAGAAGGACTGAAGGCTGGGAGGTGGGTTTTATGAAAAAAAGGACAAGGTGCGCGGTCCTCGCCGCCGGCCTATGTGCCCTTGCGGCATCAGCCTGGGTGGTCTGGGGGCAGGCGGGCAGCCTGGGAAAGAGCCGGTCTGCGGACGTGGAGGCGGCCCAGGTGGAGGCTGCAGGTCTGGCGGGGGACGACTACGAGGGGTGGAATGCCCTCTTGGCGGAAAATGAGATTTCAGAGGACTTTCAGGAAAGCCTTGCCGGCTTTGCCTTTCAGAGCGGCAGCGCGGTGCTCTCTGAGGCGGAGGACAATGCATTTTTCAGCCCATTGAGTCTCTACTATGCCCTGGCGGTGCTGGGGACGGGAGCCGAGGGGGAGACAGAGGCGGAGCTTCTTGCGGCTCTGGGAGCAGAGGAGAAGGAGGACCTGGCCCGTCAGTGCGCGGCCCTCTTTCGGCGGTACGCGTACCAGGAGGAGAGGGCGGCAGCTGAGGCAAAAGCTTACGGTGAGAGCGTCCCGGACGGCTCCCTGCGCCTTGCCAATTCTCTGTGGGTATCGGAGAAAATAAAGCTGGATTCGGATTACCGAAAGACTTGCGCGGAGGATTTTTTTGCCTCCTCCCACGCGGTAGATTTTGCCGATGCGGACACGGGAAAGCGGATGGGGGAATGGATTTCGGAACAGACAAACGGGGCTCTCGCGCCCACGGTGGAGCTGTCACCGGAGACACTTCTTTCCATTCTCAATACCTTGTATTTTTACGGAGGATGGCAGGATAAATTTGATGAAAATCAGACAACGGAGGATGTCTTTTATCTGGAAAATGGCGGCGAGGTTTCGGTTCCCTTTATGAACCGGACGGACCCCATGGGAAGCTTTGCGCGCGGGGACGGATATACGGTTTCCGGCCTTTTTACGAATAATAATTGTGAGGTGCTTTTTGTCCTCCCGGACGAGGGAACAGATGTGGAAGCCCTGTTGGAGAACCCGGAGATTTTGAGGGATATTTTTGTACCGGAGGAGGGAAAATGGAGCACGGGCGAGGTCACCTGGAAGGTGCCGAAATTCTCCTTTGGCAGCCATTTTGACCTGAAGGAAACGCTGGCGTCCATGGGCATGAAGCGCATGTTCGACAGTGAGGCGGCAGATTTTTCCGCCATGTCCTCCAGCCCTCTGTTCGTGAATCAGGTGCTGCAGGAGACCCATGTGGGCGTGGACGAGGAGGGTGTGGAGGGCGCGGCCTATACGATGATAGCCCTCGCAGGGGCAGGGATGCCCGACGATACCCAGAAGGCACAGATGATACTGGACCGGCCCTTCCTCTTTGGAATCCGCGATTACAGGAACGATGTGTGGCTGTTTCTCGGCGTGTGCAGGAATCCGGCAGGGGAGGAGAGAAATGAGACGGTGTCAGTCACAGGCCCTGGGGGACCCATTTCTCTCAGAGTCCCTGACGGCTGGGTGTGCGAGGCCTGCCCGGAGGGAGAAGACGGCTTTGACTATAGTCTGCGGCTTTATCCGGAGGGAGAGGAGACGGGATATGTGGAGGTGGCATATGCCCCAAATTACGGGATATGCGGCACCGGCATGGAGTATAGGGAGATTGAGCTGGCGGGGAAGAAGGCAGATGCGGTAAAGGACGTAAATGCAGGATGCTGGGAGTATATTTTCTTTGAAGATTCGGATGTCCTGGTAAACTCCTGGAACGCGGGCAGCTGGTTTTCCAAAAACGAGGGACAGCTGATGGAAATTTTGGATACGCTGCGGTTTTAGCCATAAACAGAGGATAAATCGGGGACAGGAGGCAGCATACATGAGACGATGGGACAGGAAGAAACAGGATACGGAGAACAATGGAAAGAAGCATAGAAAGAGCCGATGGCCGGCCTGCGCCTCAGCTGCGGCGGCATCGTTCCTCCTGTGCGCCTGCGGGGGCGGGGGAGCGGCCGCGGCGGACGCCGAGGACATTTCCCTCTATGACAGAGGGCTTGCGGTGATAGATATTATGGCGGAGATGACGGAATCAGAGGCGTACATTGGGCTTACCACGGCAAACGATGGAATCCGGGCGATTATACAGAATGATTTGGCGGGGGAGCATGAGAAGCCGGAGGCGGTGTACTCTGTTTCGATTCCTGAGGAGCAGCTTTGGGCATGGTGGGATATGGCGGAAATGGAGGAAACGGGTGAAATGTCACAGGAGCTTCGGGCATTTCTCCAGCATAGAATTCTGACATCCATTCCCTCCGTGATTAACGGCATGGCCGGCGTGGAGGAGCTGGCCGCGGCGAATGCCTGTACGGCCCAGAAAACCTTCACCGTCAAAAATGAGATGGAGGACGTGACCTATCTCTATGTCTTTGAAGACGCGGCCCCGGCGGCGGTGACGTTTACGGCGGGGGAGGACGGAACGGTGTCTGCATCCGGGACATTTCTTCTGCAGGAGGAATTTTCCTGCGGGTCTGCGGCGGAGATTGAAGCATTTTTTGAGGGGATAGGAGTGGAGACAGAGGTGGGGGAGATTCTTCCGGAGGGGTGCCAATGAATTGCAGGAAGCAGTCCAAAGTCTGCCAAAACCATGGAGGGAAAATGTATGAACGAGAAACAGGGGCTGACCCCATATGAAACCAGAGAAATCCTCTTTTACAAGACTGAAAATGGAGAGGTGCGGGTGGAAATTCTACTCTTTCAGGAAAATCTCTGGCTGACGCAGGCAAAAATGGCAGAGCTGTTTGAGGTGCAGAAAGCAGCCATTTCCAAGCATCTGAAAAATATTTTTGAATCGGGCGAACTGAGCGAGGATTCAGTTGTTTCCAAAATGGAAACAACTGCGGCGGACGGCAAAAGGTATCAGGTGAACTACTATAATCTGGACGCCATTATCGCAGTGGGATATCGTGTGAACTCTAAGAAAGCGACCATGTTTCGCATTTGGGCAAACAGGGTGTTGAAAGAGTTTATTATCAAAGGTTATGTGATGGATGACGCACGGCTGCGGGATCCGGAAAACTTTTTCGGTAAGGATTATTTCGAGGAACAGCTGGAACGTATCCGGGACATCCGGGCCAGCGAGAGAAGGTTCTACCAGAAAATCACGGATATCTATTCCCAGTGTAGTGCGGACTACGATGTGGAAAGCCCAATTACAAAGGAGTTTTTCGCTACGGTGCAGAACAAGCTCCACTATGCGGTTACCCATCATACTGCTGCGGAGATCGTATATGGCCGAGCCGACAGTACCAAGCCAAACATGGGACTGACTACATGGAAAAACGCCCCTAAAGGCCGCATTCGCAAATCGGATGTTACTGTTGCTAAAAACTATCTGAACGAAACAGAGATGCAAAACTTGAACGAGATTGTCACCATGTATCTGGACTATGCAGAACGGCAGGCCCGTCGGGGAAATGTCATGTATATGACAGATTGGGTCAAACGACTTGACGCATTTTTACAGTTCAACGAGGAAGATATTCTGCACGATAAGGGCAAAGTGACCGCGGTCATTGCCAAAGCCTTTGCTGAAAAAGAGTTTGAAAAGTTCCGGGTTTTACAGGATAGAACCTATCAGAGTGATTTTGACAGGCTGGTTGCGGAAACTTCGGATGATCTGACAGATTGATTTCACAATATAGAAAGCCCGCGCTTCCGGTTTTCTTTTTCCGGCTGCGTGGGTTTTTTCGGCCATTGTTTTTCGGCCAGCGCAACTTTTCACCTGCCTGAATTATCTATAGAGCAGAAGGACAAAAAACACCCAGAGGAAAATGAGATGAAGCAGGAAGTATATGACAAAATCGTGGCCTATATCCTGGAGAATCAGGAGCGGTTTTACCGCCTGGCCTACAGCTATGTGAAGAACCGGGAGGACGCCCTGGATGCCGTGCAGAATGCGGTCTGCCAGGCACTGGAGCACTGCCGGGCCATACGGAATGAGGAGGCGGTGCGGACCTGGTTTTACCGGATTTTGGTCAATGAGAGCCTACGGATTTTGAAGGAGAGAAATCGGTTTTCACCGGAAAATGAGGAGGTGCCGGAGATTCCCTACGAGGAGAAGGGCTTTGAGCCGGAGGGGGATTTGGAGGCGTATCTGGGACGGCTGGACGGGGATACGCAGACCATTATACGGCTGCGTTTTTTTGAGGAGCTGTCCCTCGCGGAGATTGCGCAGATTACGAAGCTGAACCTGAATACAGTGAAGGCAAGGCTTTATCGGGGACTCAAACGGCTTCGGATAGACATTCAGGAGGTGGGTTTATGAATTCTATGGAAGAGGCGAAAAAGAGATATGACGCAGTGCCAATTCCCAGCGAGCTGTCCCGGCGGGTTCAGAGGGAGATTGAAAGGGCGCAGGCAAGGCGAAGGAGGAAGCGGCTGCTGTACCGGGGCCTGCGGGGCGGCACCGCTGCGGCCGCTGCGGCAGTGCTGGTATTTACTGCGGCGCTCAATACCAATACAGCATTTGCCGAGAGCGCAGGAAACCTGCCCGTCATCGGGGCGGTGGCCCGGGTGCTGACCTTCCGTTCCTACGAGGAGGAGACGGAGGACTTGAAGATTTCGGTGGAAATTCCAAGTGTGGATATGATTTCCGAGGATTTTGACGGCCTGGAGCAGTCGGTAAATGAAGAAATTCTGCGTCTCTGCGAGGAGTATGCGGCTCAGGCCGAGAAGCGGGCAAAAGAATACCGGGAGGCCTTTCTTGCCACCGGGGGAACCGAGGAGGAGTGGGAGGCCCACAATATACAAATCCGTGTCTGGTATGAGGTCAAATCCCAGACAGAGAGCCATCTGTCACTGGCAGTTATGGGTACGGAGAACTGGACCAGTGCTTACCAGGAAACGCGGTATTATAATTTTGACCTGAAAAATGGAAGACTTTTAACTCTAAAGGACATTTTGGGCGATGATTACAAACGCATAGCCGACGAGGAGATCCGCGCACAGATGGCAGAGCGGGAGAAGGAAGGGGCTGTGTATTTTGAAGATTTTTCTGGTATTGATGAAAATACGTCCTTCTACCTGGACGAGGCGGGCAGGCCTGTGGTTGTGTTCGGCGCCTATGCGATTGCACCGGGCAGCGAGGGAACGCAGGAATTTGTGATTGCCGCCGCGCAGGAGGAAACGGATTTAGGCGCGCTGGTCAGCCTCCTGGGGATGAAGGATGAGGATACCGCAGGGCTGTTCGGCGGAGGAGAGGAGAACTGGACAGAAGATAAGTCCTTTTACATCGGACGAAGGTTTGCGGCTGACGTATACGGCACGCCCTGCCGGATATTTACCACCTGCGGGGAGGACAAAACAGTGGAATCGGTTTCCGTGTGGATTGTAGGCGGCGAAAGGGAGGTTACAGAGACAGAAGCGGACGAATGGGAAGCGCGCATTACAGATTTTGTGGGCGCTGGGCCGGCTGGAGATGAGGAAATATCGGAGGGAGGAAACAAAAATCTCCGATGGACAAAGGATGGGACAGCAATCACTCTGCATCAGATGAAAGATATCCTGACGGTCAGCCTGCAGCCTGCTGTGGGAGAGCTGAAATAGGCGTTCCGCCGGTAAAAACGGCGCTTAGTGATGAAGCATTGCGGCGTTTGCCGCTGCGATATATTTACAAAAAGGAGAGAATGGATTATGAGAAAAATGAAAATGTTTGCTGCTGCGGTAGCTGCTGCGGCCGTGCTGATGGCAGGATGCGGACAGGAGGCGGTTCAGGAGACAGTGGGGACTGAGGCGGTACAGGAGAGCAGTGAAACCATTGTGATAGAGGGGACGTCCGACCCGGTGGAGGAAGCTGGGATTGAGGAAACGGAAGCGAAAGAAACGACAGCGGAGGAAACGGCAGCAAAAGAAACGGAAGCGAAAGAAACGGCAGCGGAGGAAACGACAGCAGCAGGGAAAAACGCGGATGAAAAAGCAGCAGCCGGGGAGCAGGCGGATGGGAAATCAGCAGGCACCTATAAAGATAATTTCGAAGTGGACAGCGCCGCTGCTGCGGATTTTGCCGGGCAGATTCAGAAGGCGGTGGCAGAGAAGGACTTGGAGGGTCTGGCGGATTTGACTGCATTCCCCGTGTATGTAGGCCTGCCCGATGTGGGCGGTGTGGAGACGCGGGAGGACTTTCTCGCGCTGGGAGCCGATGCGGTATTTGCGCAGGAGCTGGTGGACGCGGTTTCTGCGGCAGATACAGCGAACCTTGCTCCCAGTATGGCCGGCTTTGTGCTTTCCGATGGAGGTACGGCCAATATTGTCTTTGGCGTGCGGGACGGGCAGCTGGCTGTGACCGGCATAAATTATTGAGGAACCGCCGTCTGAACACACGGAAGCAGTATGAGGAATTGACATTCCCCCGGCTATGCGATTACAATAAAAGGGATGCCAGAGCGCTGACAGGCGGCGCTTCCGGCATTCCTTTTTTGAGAATTGCTGGGAGGAATTGTTTATGCGAAAATCTATATTGTATCGGATGCTCTTTTATGCCCTGGGGCTTTTGAGCCTTGCTCTGGGACTTACGCTGAACACAAAAACCGGGCTGGGAGCCTCGGCGATTATCTCGGTGGCCTACAGCTTTTCCGAGATATTTGAGAGAAATTTTGGAAATGTGACGCTGGCGCTTTATGTTGTTTTTGTGGCGGCGCAGATGGCGCTGCATCGGATGCGGACGGCGGGGTACGCAAAGGCAGAGGAAGGAGCCCTGGCCCATGCGGGGCGAAGGGATATAAAGCTGGTGCTTTTGATGGATGTGCTTCAGATTCCCTTGAGCATTGTATTTACCCGCTTCCTGAATGTGTTTTC
>CALWMT010000121.1 GCA_944382045.1 uncultured Enterocloster sp.
CTCGGCCAGATTGGGGCAGCCCTAGATGCCAGGGAGGAGACAGCGCGGCGGGAGCGCCAGCGGCTGGAAGGGGAGCTTAGGCGGAAGGCAGAGCTTAAAGAGCAGTGCCAGCGGCTGGAGCAGAGAATAGAAGCCGCCCGGCAGAGGCGCGAGGAGGCGGAAAAGGGCCGGGTGCAGGAACGCACCCGCCAGGCGTCTGTCCGCGGGCAGATGGAGGAGATAAAGAGGCGGCTTCCCGAGGAGGGAAGAGAGGCAGCGGAGACTCGAATACAGGAGAAAAAGGCAGAGCTGGATGCCAGGCAGAGGGCGCTTGCGGACGCAGAGGGAAGGAGCGCGGCCCTGAGTCAGGAGACCGCAAGGCTTAAGTCCAGAGTCAGCACGCTAAAGGAGCAGCTGAGAAAGCAGGGGGAGCAGCTTAAGATGGCTCCGGCTGAAATGCCGTTGGAGGAGCTGAGAGCACAGCTTGCCTGGATAGATGGAAGGCGGCAGGAGGCAAGGGAGCAGCTGGCAGCCAGGGAGAAGGAGAATAGCGCCATCCACCACCGGCTGGAGACAAACCGGGCTGCCCAGCGGGGCATTGCCGCCAGGGAGCAGGAGATAGAGGAAATCGGAAGGCAGTGGGCCTGGGTCAAGGCTCTTTCCGACACGGTCTCCGGCGAGGTGAGCAAAAAGGAGCGGATTACCTTTGAGGCCTATGCCCAGATGGCATATTTTGAGCGCATCATTGCCAGGGCGAACACCCGGTTTATGATTATGAGCGGGGGCCGCTACGAGCTGAAGCGGTGCACGGAGGAGGATAACCGGGGAAAAAGCGGGCTTGGCCTTTCTGTGATTGACCATTATAATGGAACAGAGCGCAGCGTGAAAACCCTCTCCGGCGGAGAGTCCTTTCTGGCCTCCCTGTCCTTAGCCCTGGGGCTTTCGGATGAGATTCAGGCATTTGCAGGAGGAATCCGGCTGGACACCATGTTTGTGGACGAGGGCTTTGGCTCCCTGGACGAGGAGGCCCTGGACCTGGCGGTCCGGGCGCTTGGCAGTCTGGCGGAGGGCAGGCGGCTGGTGGGAATTATTTCCCACGTGCAGGAGCTCAAGGGAAGAATCGACCGGCAGGTCGTGGTGGCAAAGGACGGCAGAGGCGGAAGCCATGCCGAGGTGCGGGCGTAGGCCCTATGTGATAGGAGGAAATGCTTTATGATGGAAATGAATACGATTCAGGAATTTCTGGCGGTCTTGTCATCCAAGGCGCCGGTGCCGGGAGGCGGAGGGGCCTCTGCCCTGGCAGGCGCCCTGGGAAATGCCCTGGGCCAGATGGTGGCCAACCTGACCATAGGCAAGAAGCGGTATGCGGACGTGGAGGAGGAAATCTGCGGCCTTCTTACGCGGATGGAAGGGCTGCAGGCGGAGTTTGTGAGGCTGGCGGACCGGGATGCGGAGGTGTTTGCGCCCTTGGCCCAGTGCTACAGCCTGCCCGCGTCTACGCCGGAGGAGCGGGCCTATAAGGAGCAGGTGATGGAGGAGCGGCTTTATGACGCCAGCCAGGTTCCCATGGAGATTATGGAGCGGGCAGTGGAAATGATGGAGATTCTGGATATCCTGGCAGATAAGGGGAGCCGCCTTGCGGTCAGCGATGTGGGCGTGGGCGTTCAGTATATGCGGGCCGCCCTGCTGGGCGCAGTGATGAATGTGTACATCAACACAAGGTCCATGAAGAACCGGCAGCGGGCGGAGGAAATCAACCAGAGGGCTCTGAATTTGACAAAGCGGGGCAGCAGCATGGCGGATGAGATATACAGCAAGGTGCTTTCGGGACTGGTATAGGAGAGGAGAGAATATGGAAATATTAAAGGGAGCGGCGGTGACTGCCGCCATAAAGGAGCAGGTGCAGGAGCTTTTAAAGGATTTTCAGGGGCAGCCGCCCAAGCTTGCCATTGTCCGGGTGGGAGAAAGGCCGGATGATTTGTCCTATGAGCGGGGAGCTGTGAAGCGGATGGAGGGCTTTGGCCTGCGGGCCCAGTCCTATGCCTTTCCGGAGGACATAGGCGGGGAGGAGTTTAAGCGGGAGTTTGCGGCCATCAACGAGGACCCGGATGTGGCGGGAATTCTTCTTTTGAAGCCGCTTCCCGCCCAGATTCCCGAGAAGGAGATTCAGTCCATGATAAATCCGGCAAAGGACCTGGACGGCATTTCTCCCGTGAATATGGCCAAGGTATTTGCCGGTGAGGCGGACGGCTTTGCGCCCTGCACGGCGGAGGCCGTGATTGAGGTGCTGAAGGCCTATGGGATTCCCATTTCCGGAAAGCGGGCGGTGATTGTGGGGAGAAGCCTGGTGGTCGGACGTCCTCTGGCCATGCTGCTGCTTAAGGAAAATGCCACGGTGACGCTCTGCCATACTCGGACGAAAAATCTGGAGGAGGAGTGCCGGCGGGGAGAAATCCTGGTGGCTGCCGCCGGGCGTGCGCGGATGCTTGGCGGGGCCCATGTGGGCGAGGGGGCTGTCGTTATCGATGTGGGAATCAATGTGGATGCGGACGGAAAGCTCTGCGGGGATGTGGACTTTGATGCTATCCAGGAGAAGGCGTCGATGGCGACGCCGGTTCCCGGCGGCGTGGGCGCTGTGACCACAGCGGTGCTGGCCAAGCACCTGGCGCTGGCGGCGGTGAGAGGCCGCAGATGAGAAAAGGGGGCTGTTACGCGGAACAGCCCCTGCCGTCTTATAAGAGCGGGTTATCTAAGATGTTTTTTTCAATGAAGTCAGGATTGAATTTGGGCATCAGTGAAGAGAGCGTGTCCAGGCACTGGGAAAGCTGCGCAAGCTCCTCGGGGGTAAAGGAGGAAAGCCCCTCCTTGGTGGCCTCCAGCATGGATTCCTTTAGCTGCTCCATGGCATTTATCCCCTCCGGCGTGATAGAAACATATACAAGACGCCGGTTTTTTGTATCGTGGCTCCGCTTGGCGAGATTTTTTTCCTCCAGAGCATTCACCAGGCGGGTGAGCTGCTGCTTGGTGGTGTGCAGCTGCCCTGCCAGCTCGGACATCGTAAAGGAGCCGCCTTGCTGCTTTAAAAGAAACAAAAGCTGAAAGCCCTGGGTATTGGCCTTTACCAGGTTCTGCTGCTGGTACTGCGCCTTGGTGCAGGTGAGAAACTGGGTGGTAAAGGTCAAAAACTGGGCGCTCACTGCGGTAAGCTCCGCCGGAGTGTTTGTTTTCATGGTTCAGGCCTCCTTCCTACTATTTGTTTTATCATAGCATGTGTTAAATGTCAATATATATTAAAAGTAAATAAAAGTTTACAATTATCTATTGACAAATATTGCTGGAGGTATTATAAAAGATTTGTAGATGTTCAGGACGGGCAAGGAGAAGGCATCGTCCGGGACAGCTGCAGAGATGTACATGGATTCAACCGATTTCGAGAAAAGGAGACTATGATTTATGGGAGTACAGAATAATGGAGGAAAAAAGGATTTTAATAATAAGAAGCCTTTTTTCTACTACTATTTTCTCGTCCTGCTCATTGTGATGGTGCTGAATGCCCTGGTAATCCCCATGATGACCAATCATTCCGTGGAGGTTCCGTTCAATGAGTTCACAAAGCAGCTGGACGCGGGCAATGTGGAGGATGTGTATGTGGACAATGCCTTTGAGGAAATCCAGTACACAACCAAGGACCAGCAGTGGCCGGTGGTGTATAAGACCGGAAATATGCTGACGCAGGACAGCCTGGCGCAGCGTCTGGCCGACGCAGGGGTACAGAATTATTCCCGAGAGATTATCGAGGAGGCCTCTCCTCTGGTGAGCTTTTTGGTGAGCTGGATTTTCCCCATTTTGATGTTTGTGATTATCGGGCAGATTATGACCCGGATGCTTGCCAAGCGGATGGGCGGAAATCCGGCCATGACCTTCGGCAAGTCCAATGCAAAGATTTACGCTGAGAAGGAAACCGGTGTGACCTTTGAGGATGTGGCCGGCGAGGAGGAGGCCAAGGAGGCATTAAAGGAGATTGTGGATTTTCTGCACAATCCCCAGAAGTATGCGGACATCGGCGCCAGCCTTCCCAAGGGCGCGCTGCTTGTGGGCCCTCCCGGAACGGGCAAGACCCTTCTGGCGCGGGCTGTGGCCGGCGAGGCCCATGTGCCCTTCTTCTCCATCTCCGGCTCTGAGTTTGTGGAGATGTTCGTGGGCATGGGCGCAGCCAAGGTCCGCGACCTGTTTAAGCAGGCCAATGAAAAGGCTCCCTGTATTGTGTTTATTGACGAGATTGATACCATCGGAAAAAAGCGTGACGGCGGCGGCATGGGCGGCAATGACGAGCGGGAGCAGACCTTAAACCAGCTGCTTACGGAGATGGATGGATTTGACGGAAAGAAGGGTGTGGTTATCCTCGCCGCAACCAACCGTCCGGAATCTCTTGACCCAGCTCTTCTGCGCCCGGGACGCTTTGACCGCCGGGTTCCCGTGGAGCTGCCGGACATGAAGGGCCGTGAGGCCATTCTGCGGGTGCACGGGAAGAAGGTCAAGATGGGCGAGGACGTGGATTATAATGCCATCGCAAGGGCCACGGCGGGAGCCAGCGGCGCGGAGCTGGCCAATATCATCAATGAGGCAGCCCTGCGGGCCGTGCGCATGGGCCGGCAGATTGTACGGCAGGAGGACCTGCAGGAGAGCGTGGAGACCGTAATCGCAGGCTATCAGAAGAAGAACGCGGTGATTCCGCCCCATGAGCGGAAGATTGTGGCCTATCATGAGGTGGGACATGCCCTGGTGGCGGCCTGCCAGAGCCATTCTGCTCCGGTGCAGAAGATTACGATTATTCCCAGAACCTCCGGCGCCCTGGGATATACCATGCAGGTGGATGAGGGAGAGCGCTATCTTATGAGCCGCGAGGAGGCTTTAAATAAGATAGCCACCTTCACCGGCGGACGGGCGGCGGAGGAGGTTATTTTTCACTCCATCACCACAGGGGCATCCAACGATATTGAGCAGGCTACCAAGCTGGCCCGGGCCATGGTTACCCGGTACGGCATGACGGACGAGTTTGACATGGTGGCTATGGAGACAGTGACCAACCAGTACCTGGGAGGCGATACCTCTCTGGCCTGTTCGCCGGAGACAGCCCGCATGATTGATGAGCAGGTGGTGAAAATTGTGAAGGAGCAGCACGCCAAGGCTGTGTCCATCCTGCGGGAGAATGAGGCCAAGCTTCACGAAATCGCGGCGTACCTTCTGGAGAAGGAGACGATTACCGGCGAGGAGTTTATGAATATCCTTGAGGGCAGGGGGGAAGGCGCATCCTCCAAGGGCATTTAGAGGAATTTTCAAACGCGCTCGGGTGCGCTGGCGCGGCCCGGTGACGGCGTGAGACAAAGAAGGCTTTCGTATCTGTGAGAAATCACGGGTGCGGAGGCCTTTTTCGCTGGCTGCAATCGTAAGGTTTTGTTCGATTGCATTTGCCTGCGGGCTGTGCTATTCTTAAAGCATAGAGCAGGAGGGGGAGCTTAGAAGAGAAAGGCAGGTAGAAAAATGGAATCAATTTTAAACAG
This sequence comes from uncultured Enterocloster sp., assembly GCA_944382045.1. Lineage (GTDB taxonomy): Bacteria > Bacillota > Clostridia > Lachnospirales > Lachnospiraceae > Enterocloster. Next base: position 5,541 of record CALWMT010000121.1, read on the forward strand.
ACTGTATGCCGGGGAGCTGGCGCCGGCGGAGCACGCGGTGGAGGGGAATTTACGGTACGAGGAGCTGTGCCGCATTTCCTTAAAGGAGATGGACGCATTCACGAAGAAGCTGGACGAGGAAGCCCGCAGGGAGTTTGATTTGCTGATGGAGCATTATCTGGAGCTTACGTATATGGAGAAGACCCAGACCTTTTCGGATGGATTCCGCCTGGGCGCAGGGATTATGTGCGAGGTGTTTTATGGGAGGGAGGCGGCGTAGGATAAAAATAGAATCGTATTCATATACTTATACTAAAACAGAAAGACTGATGTTTTAAAATTTGAATTTGCAAAAAATATGCAAATAGAATTGACAAAACATCAAAATGGAATTAGTATGAGCATATATAAAGCGGAAGAGGTGTCAAGGATGCTGTTAGAGTTTAGATGCTCCAATCATAAATCAATCAAAGAAAAAGTGAATTTTTCTATGATTGCGGGGAGTGATACTACATCGGAAGAACTTTTAAAGGAATTTGGCAATTTCAGAGTTTTGCGCACTGCGGTTATATATGGCGCGAACGGATCTGGAAAAAGTAATTTTATCAGCGCTTTGTCATTTATGCGCGATTTGGTTAGCAACAGTATTAATCATCAGCCGGGGCAGGGGATATTTCAGGCCCGCCACAAATTGAGTGCCAGAGAAGACCCGAGTGAATATAGCATTCAGTTTGTAAGAAATAACATAAGGTATGCATATGGCTTTTCCGTAAAACAGAATTTGATACAAGAGGAATATTTGTATTATTTTCCCAAGGGGAGACAAGTGAAAATTTTCGAGCGCAATGGAGCGGAGATTAGACCTGGAGATAGATATAAGGGAGCGCTGGATGTAAGTGTCAGTGTATTGAAAGACAATAGACTGTTTTTATCATGTGCAGCTAATTACAGCAATGTAAAAGAAATCGAAGAGGCTTTTATGTTTTTCAATACGGACCTTGTGGTATATAATCCGGAAATTAACAATTGGACAGAGTATTCTATTGAGTTAATGCAGAATAACGATATGGTTAAAAAAGTATTTGTGAATATTCTGCGGGCGCTAGGAACAGGAGCTAAAGATGTAAAAGTAAAACTCGAAAAAGTAAAGCTTGCAGATTTACCACAAGAGCTGAAGCTGCCAGACGCCCTGAAGAACTTGTTGGGAACACAAGAGGGGAATAGGATAGAAGCAAAAGTTGTATATGATCAATTTGAAATTGATTTAATGACAGAAGAGTCAAGCGGTGTAAGGCGTTTATTTCAAATGATTTGTCCGATAATAGATATTTTGAATAATGGCAAGATACTTATTTGTGATGAATTAGAAGCTAGTTTGCACGAATCGGTAATTTTTCAAATTGTACAATTGTTTCAGCATTATCAGAAGGATAAATTTGCACAGCTGATTTTTTCAACGCATGACACAAGTTTGCTGGATGCGGATTTATTTAGGAGAGATCAGGTGTGGTTTACACAACTAAACGGGGAGCGCGCAACAGATTTGTATTCTCTCGCTGAGATTAGAAATGTGCGCAAATCAGAAAATTTGGAAAAAGGCTACGTTTCCGGAAAATATGGTGCGATACCTATGCTCAATAAAAAGTTCTTTCATGAATTGGAAGAAGGTATTTTAGAGTAGGGGGCGTTATATGGAGGGAAGAAATCTTGACTTAGTGGCAAGAAAGGAAGATACACGAGATAAGTTTCATACAGAGGTCATTCGATTTGAATTAGATCAAATACTTCAGCATTTTACGGAAACCATACAGGCTATAAATGCGCAATTTAATGTGGCGGACGAATTGTTTGAAATTGGAAAGGTTGTAGAAGGTGAGAATATCTGGCGTGCACAGATTGTATTTCTGGCAGGCGCTCTTGATTTTTATATGCATGAATTAACCAAATATGGTCTATGCGAAATTTATAATGAGAATTGGCCGCGAACAGATAAGTATAATAATATTCAAATAAATATGAAAGTGATAGAGGTGGCTTTAAAATCAGGAGAAGACAAAGGATAAGCTGAAAAGACGGTTGAATGAGCTGTTCAGCAGA